>JAUMWV010000047.1 GCA_030529455.1 Propionibacteriaceae bacterium
TCGCGCCCGCGCGCCCGAACGCCGCTGCCGAACCGGAGCCGCCGAGGCGCTGGTGCAGCGTCTCGTACTGGACGTGCGCGGCCGGGACCCCCCGCCGGGTGTTGGAGGCGTCCATGACGTCGTCGTGCATCAGCGCCGAGACGTGCAGCAGGTCGAGGCTCGCCGCGGCGCGCAGCACCTCGGGCCGGGGCTCCTCACCGGTCGCCGCGACATAGGACCAGTAGCAGAAGGCTGGCCGGATGCGTTTCCCGCCGGAGGTGAACTCGGCGGCGAGCCGGAACAGCCCGGGCACCATCTCACCCACGCCGCTATAGCGTTCGGCCTGATCGTCGAGGAATCCCGAGATCTCGGCGGCGACTGCGGAACGGAAGGACGAGTCCAGTGGATCTGACGGCGACAGTGGCTGCATGGGTTCAGCCTATAGAGTGTCCGGCGTGCCCTCGATTCCTGACCTGCTGGCGAGCTCACAACGGCCGCTGTTCTCCTTCGAGTTCTTCCCCCCGGCCACCGCGGAAGCAGAGGAACGGCTGTGGGCCGCCATCGCCCACCTGGAGGGGCTGAAGCCCGACTTCGTGTCCGTCACCTATGGGGCGAGCGGTTCCAGCCGGGACCGGACGATCAGCATCACCCGGCGCATCGTCGCCGAGACGGGGCTGCGGACCATGGCGCATCTCACCTGCGTGGCGCAGACCCGGTCCGAGCTGATGGCGACCGTCGAGTCCTATGCCAAGGCCGGGGTCCGCCACGTCCTCGCGATCCGCGGCGACATGCCGGGAGGCCCCACGGTGCCCTGGGAAGCGCACCCCGAGGGGCTGCGCAACGCCACCGAACTGGTCCGGCTGGTCAAAGAGGTCGACCCGGCCATGCACGTCGGTGTGGCCGCCTTCCCCGACGTGCACCCGCAGGCCAGGGACGCCGACCTCGACGCCCAGATCCTGATCGACAAGGCCGAGGCCGGGGCGAGTTTCGCGATCACCCAGATGTTCTTCGACGCGGGCAGCTATGCCGCGCTGGTTGAGCGGGTCCGGGCGCGGGGGTGCGATCTGCCGATCATCCCCGGCATCCAGCCCGTGACCGCCCTGGGGCAGATCGAGCGGTTCGCCGAACTGTGCGGGGCCGACCTGCCCGCCGGGCTGGTCGCGAAGCTGCGGGCCGCCACGACGCCCGAACAGCTCCGGCTCATCGGCTCATCCGAGGCGGCCAGATTGTGCACCGACCTCCTGGACGCGGGAGCCCCCGGGCTGCACTTCTTCACCCTCAACCGGTCGCTGGCTACGCGCGAAATCTTCGCGATGCTGCTCGAACGAGACGGCAGCCACCCCTGAATCAGTGCAGCGGGAGGCTCCACCGCGGGGCCTCGCCCCGGTCGATGTCCAGCGTGACCATGCGCTGCGTGGCGCGGGTGAGCGCCACGTAGAGCACCCGTTCCCGCCCCGGGGCCTCGGCGACGATGTCGTCGGGGGAGACCACGATGACGCCGTCGTATTCCAGCCCCTTGGACTGCAGGGCGGTGACCACCACGAGCCGCTGTTCGAGGGCGAACAGGGCCTCGTCGGCCAGCGCCAGGCGTTCGACGGACTTGACCAGCGACGGCGGGCAGATGACCCCGACCGTTCCCTCCACCTGGGCGGCGACCGACAGGATCTGGGCCGTCAGGTCGGCCTCCAGCAGCTGTGGTGTGGTGCGCGCCCGCACCGGGTCGGCGCCGGTCGAGCGGACCGCGTTCGGCAGGTCGGCGCTCGGGTAGATCTCGCGGATCACCTTGGCCGCCAGGTCGAAGACCTCCTTCGGCGAGCGGTAGTTGGTGCTCAGCTTGAATCGCCGTAGCGGTGCCGACCCGATGACGTCGCGCAGCGCCCGGCGGGACTCGGCCTGATCCGGGTAGGAACTCTGGGCCGGGTCCCCCACGATGGTCCACGACGCGTGCGGACCGCGCCGCCGCAGCATCCGCCACTGCATCGGCGTGATGTCCTGGGCCTCGTCGACGAGCAGGTGCGAATAGGTGGCGTGCGGTTCGGCGTCCGGGTCGTCCTCGCGCGGCCGGCTCAGCAGGTCGGCCATGGTCACCAGCTCCGCCACGTCGCCGCCCTCGATGAAGATCGGGTCGGCATCGTCCTCCTTCGGGACGGGGCCGAGCAGGGCGAGCAACTCGTCGAGCAGCGCGGCGTCCGCGACCGACCAGCCGCCCGCCAGGTGGTGGTCGTCCTCGTAGTCCACCTCGCGGGTCTGCAACCAGTCGTAGGAGGCGGCCAGGGCCTCCTGCTCCTCGGCGCTCAGCCCGCCCGCCAGCCGCGCCACGAGGCCGGTCTCGGCGAGCCGGGACAGCACCCGGAGGGGGGTGAGCAGCGGCCACCAGGCATCCAGGAAGGAGCGGAGGCTGGCCTGATCGGAGATGAGGTCGGGGACGGCGGACGGGTCGACGTCGACATCGCCGGGCACCTTGCCCGCGAGAGCCGCGACGACGGCCTTCTCCGCGGCCTGGCGCCCCGGGTTGAACTTGTGGTGGGCCAGCACCTCGTCCCTGATCCGGGTCAGCTCGTGCTCGTGCAGGGTCAGCGCTTCGCCCTTGACGGTGACCCGCACCCGGCGGGTCGCCTCGGGATCGCCGATCGGCTCCCGGATCAGCGCCTTCAGCAGGGGGAGCATGCGCAGGCTGCCCTTCACCGTCGCGGCGAGGGCATCGTCCACCCGTTCGGGCCGGATGCCGATGGCGTCGCTGGCCACCGAGCCGATGGCCTTCAGCGTCACCGAATCCTCGCCGAGGCTGGGCAGCACCCGCTCGATGTAGCTCATGAAGACGTTCGACGGGCCGACCACGAGCACCCCGCCCGCCTCCAGCCGCCTGCGGTTGGTGTAGAGCAGATAGGCGGCGCGGTGCAGCGCAACCACGGTCTTCCCGGTGCCCGGGCCGCCGCTAATCATCGTCACGCCCTGGTAGGGCGCCCGGATCGCCTCGTCCTGCTCCGCCTGGATGGTCGCGACGATGTCGCGCATGGTGCGTCCGCGGGCCCGCTTGAGGGACGCCATGAGCGCTCCCTCGCCGACGACCACCAGGTCCGAATCGGCCTCGGAGTCGAGCAGGTCGTCCTCGATGGCGGTGACGACGTCGTCACGGCAGCGCAACACGCGGCGCCGGACGACGCCCATCGGCTCGGTCGAGGTCGCGCGGTAGAACGGTTCGGCCGCGGGCGCCCGCCAGTCGATGACCAGGGGGTTGTAGTCGTCGTCGCGGACGCCAATCCGCCCGATGTAGCGGGTCTCGGGGGCGCTGAGATCCAGCCGGCCGAAGACCAGCCCTTCGTGTTCGGCGTCCAGCACGGCCAGCCGTTTCGCAGCCTGGAAGGCGAAGGCGTCCCGCTCGAACAAGGCGGTGCCGTCCTCTTCCCGCAGGAAATTGGTGCGGTCGGACAAAAACAGCTCACGGCCGGAACGGGCCAGGTCCTTCGCTGACGCGGTCGCCACCGCGAGGTGGTGGTAGACCTTGTCGACGTGCGCCTGCTCAATGGCAAGCTCGCGCTGCAATGTTTCAGGTGATGTGCTCAAGCGGGGTTATCCTCAACTAGACCGACCAGACAGTCTACACGCTGCGCACGTCAGGGCCGGTATTCCTTGTTCGCTGGCCGCACGTCGGCGCCGGTGCGGCGAAGGTGGTAGTCGTACACCGCGAGCGCGGCGCTGGCCAGTTCTGCCCAGGGCTCGTTGCCCGCGCTCCAGGCGAGCGGCCGGGCCCACCACGCCGCCCAGCGGTCGGGCGCATACCCCCAGGCGATGTCGTGGCGGGTCGCGCCGAAATCGTGGCGCAGGCCCGGCCAGTCGACGACCAGCCCGGAGGGGGAGTGAGTCACCACCTCGGCGGCCTCGCCGGGCGTCGCTTCGGGGTAGCTGACCTGTGGTGCCAGCGCCGCGCGCAGCCCCCTGCCGAACCATGGCCGGGGCGGCTGGACGGGGGACAGGTCCAGGTCGGGCGGGCCTGCATCGGCGACGATGGTCACTTTGCGGGTCGCGAGCCGGGCCTCCAGCGCGTCCAGCAGCGCGGTGGCACCGGCCGGGCGGTCCTGGCTGGCGAGCTGCCAGCGGCCGAAGGTGCGGTCGACGACGAGCCGGGTGGCGAGCAGTGCGGGGGCACGGGGGCTGTCGGTGCCGCACCGGGGACCGAGGGACGAGATGATGGCCCCGAGGTGGGGTTCACGCACCTGCTCGGCGAGGTCGGCGAGGGTGAGGCCACGCCACAGCCGGGCGGCCAGGTCCTTCGGGCAGCGGTCCGGACGCGGTTCCTCGATCCCGGCGCGGCGCAGTGCCAGCCACACGTCGTCCAGCCGGTCGATGAGATCGCGCCAGCGGTCCGCGGCGGCGGGGCCGAAGGCGCCCGAGATCGCCCGGTGCTGGGCGCCCCGCTCGGTGGGCAGGGCGAAGGAGAGGCCATCGGGGAAGCGGTGGATGGTGGGCGGGGCCGCCACGAGGGACAGCCCGGCGCGCGCGAGCTCGGCCTCCAGCGTCCGGCCGGACTTGCGGAAGGTGTCCCGCCAGGTCGCGGGCAGCGTGATGACGGGCGGCAGGCTGGTGCGCCAGTGCCCGCCGACGCACCCGGGCGTCCCGGAGAGCGTGACGGTGTGGCCGAGTTTGGCTAGGCGGGCCGCGGCGGCTGCCGCGCCGAGGGTGCCGCCGCCGACGATCACGGCAGTGTCAGGATCTCGGCTCCGGTCTCGGTCACGACCAGGGTGTGCTCCCACTGGGCGCACCAGGAACCGTCGAGCGTCACCACGGTCCAGCCGTCCTCCCACACCTCGGAGTGGTAGTCGCCGATGGTCAGCATCGGTTCGATCGTGAAGGTCATGCCGGGCAGCATCTCGGTGTCGAGGCGCGGCTCGTCGTAGTGCAGGACCACCAGGCCGGAGTGGAACACCGTGTGGACCCCATGCCCGGTGTAGTCCCGGACGACCCCGTAGCCGAAACGCTTCGCGTAGGATTCGATGACCCGGCCGATGACCGACAGCGGACGCCCCGGCGCGACCGCCTTGATCGCCCGGTTGAGGGCCTCTTTGGTGCGTTCGCTGAGCAGCCGGGCCTCCTCGGAGACCTCACCGCAGTAGAAGGTGCCGCAGTTGTCGCCGTGCACCCCGCCGATGAACGCGGTGACGTCGATTTTGACCAGGTCGCCGTCCTCCAGCGGCCGGGCGTCCGGGATGCCGTGGCAGATGACCTCGTTGACCGAGGTACAGATCGACTTGGGGAAGCCGCGGTAGCCCAGGGCCGAGGGGTAGGCGCCGTGGTCGAGCATGTACTCGTGGGCGATGGCGTCCAGCTGGTCCGTGGTGACGCCGGGGGCGATGGCCTTGGCGGCCTCGTACATCGCTGCGCTGGCGATCTTTCCGGCGACCCTCATCTTCTCGATCGTCTCCGGGGTCTGGACGTCCGAACCGCGGTAGGGCTTCGGCGCCTGCTTGCCGACGTACTCGGGGCGCTGGATGGACGCGGGAACCGACCGGGTGGGGCTGAGGGGGAAAGGCTGGATGCGACTCACCGGGCTGAGTCTAGCCAACGCTCAGCACCCGCCGGAGGAGGGTCTCGCCCTCCAGCGCTGGGGTGCTGCCCGGCGCCGCCGGGGCAGGACTGTCCTCACCGGGTGGTCAAGGACTCCAGAGCCTGTTCCATCAGGTCGGCGCGGGCGTGGTCGTCGATCGTGACGCTGGCGATGAGGACGCCCAGCGACTCCGGCGATCCGGTGTCGACGACGATGACATTGATCCAGTCACCCTTCACGTCGGGGAACTCCGGCATGTTCACGCGCACCTCGCTGCGCAGCCGCCACCCGGGGTGCCCGTTGACGGTGACGGCCTCGCTGAGCAGGTCGCTGCGGCCGACGTAGCCGGAGTAGAAGCGCGACGTGGCGAAACAGCTCATGACCTGGAAGGCCGACACGTGCGGCGACTCGAAACCGTCGGCGACGTGCAGCGCGCCGACCCCGAGCATGGAGAACCATCTGGTGCTGCGGGAGGAACGCACCAGGTCGGTTTGGGCGGACATGTCGAAGACCCAGCCCATGGGGACCCACTCGTGTTTCCAGCCGGGGATCTCCTTGACCTTGAGGCCCCCGCCGTGCAGCCAGCCGTCCTTAGGGTAGAGGTTGTGCGGGCTGGTGTCGTGACGGGGGCAGTCGATCAGCGTGCCTCCGTCGGGCGCGACGATGGGGGGTGGGGTCCCGCTGGGCTGCTGCTCGTCCCAGCTGGGGACCGTCGGGCTGGCAGACCGCGAGTCCGCTGGCGCGGGTTGCCGGGTGGACGGGCGCAGCCCCAGCCAGATCACCAGACTCACCGCGACGAGCACCGCAGCGACGGCCACCCAGGGCAGCCAGGGCCTGCGCCGTCGGGTGGTGGGGCCTGGCCGAGGCGAGGTGGTGGGGGCCCATGACCGGCCGTCCCAGTAGCGGAAATGGCCGGGACGCCCCGCTGGGTCTGGATACCATCCTGGAGCCGACATGGTCCTATCGTCGCACGTGTTCGCTGAGCTCAACAGAATCCAGGGCCTGGTCGACGAGCCTGGTCCGGGGGACGTCACCGATCTTGACGCTGGTGATGAGCACTCCCAGGTAGTCCGACGATCCGGTGTCGACGACGATGATATCGACCCGGTCCCCTTTTACCCCTGGGAGCACCTTCTCTAAATTCACGTAAACATTGCTGCGCAGCCGCCACCCATTCTTCCCGCCGACCGTGACGGACTCGCTGAACAGTTCTTTGTGGCCGTCGTATTCGGAGAAGAACTTCGGGGTCGCGTAGCAGTTCAGGACCCGGTCGGCGGCTTTCTCTAGGTCGTCGAAGCCATCGCTGGTCTTGAGCGCGCCGATGCCGATCATTGAGATCCATCTGGTTGTAGCGGTGGAATCCACGAGGTCGGTCTGGGTCGACAGGTCGGATATCCAGCCCATGTGGAACCGTTCGTGTTTCCAGCCGGGGATCTCCTTGACCTTGAGGCCCCCGCCGTGCAGCCAGCCGTCCCGTGGGTAGTCCTGGGGTGGGCTGGGGCTGTGGTTGGGACAGTGGATAGCGGGGCTGGTCGTCGGTGGTGTCGTGCTGGGCCGATGTTCACCCGGGGCCGACGTTGGGCTGTCCGGCGGCGGATGGCTGGTGGAGCATGCGGGCAGCAGCCAGATCGCCAGGCTCGCCGCGAGGAGGGCGGCCGCCGCGGGGAGCCAGGAGATGTGCCGTGGGGCGGTGGGCTGTGCGTCGTGGCGCCGGTGGTGGCCGGGATATTCCGCTGGGTCTGGATACCATCCTGGAACCGACATGGGCCTCTCGTTGCATGCTTCAGCTGAGCTGGACAGAGTCCAGCGCCCGGTTGATGAGGTTGGTCCGGGGGATGTCCCCGATCGGGGCCTCGGCGTGGAACAGTGCCAGTTTTCCCTCCTGGCCGGTGTCGACCACCAGGATGATGATTTCGTCGCCCAGCACCTCGTGGGGTTGCCGGTTCCACATATTCGCCCGCACGATCCACCCCGGGCGTCCGCCGATGTTGTGTTCCCGGTCCTCCAACACCTGATTGTGGTCGAGCTCCCGGTAGTAGTAGCTGGTGGACAGGCATTCGAGGATCTGGTGCGTGGCCCGCCGGGGATTGCTGAAATCCGAGGTATGGATCCACCCGATCGCGGTGAGTGCGACCCATCCCTGGGTTACGCGGTTCTGCTGGCCCGAAATGTCGTTGGCCATGTCCAGGCCGTATCCGCGAGACTCCCGCCAGCCCGGCACCGCCTGGAAGCTCAGCCCACCGCTCGAATAGCGCCCATCCTGGACCGACAGCACCTGCCCATTGCCCACCGGGCAGTCGATGGGACGGCCGCTGCCGCTGGTCGGCAGCGCCGTCGCGGTGGGCTGCGGCGATTCGGTCGGGACGCTCGTCTCGTCCCAGCTGGGGCCGATCGGGCTGGCCGACCTGGTGTCCTCCGGCAGGGTCAACGCCCCGGCGCGGGGACGCCAGGGCTGCCACACCGCGAGCACCACGAGCAGCGAGACCACGAGGATTCCGATGGCCCACCACAGCAGGCCGTCCCGGCGGGCGGGTTCGCGGGGCTGCTTGACGGGGGCGGTCCACGACGAACCGTCCCAGTAGCGAAGCCCGCCGCCACCTGCCGGGTCCGGGTACCAGCCTGGGGAAGCCATGGGGCAATACTGCCAGGTCCAGTCGAGGGCCTCAGTCCTGGGATTCCCTACTCCGGCGGGGCGCCGGGATGGGGGAACGCTCCCAGGTCCGTGCCGAACCGCCAGGTCCATCCGGGGGCGTAACGCCGCTGAAACAATCCGGGTGCACACTGGCGGCCATGGACAGGCAGACCGAGTATGTTTTACGGGCCATGGAGGAGCGCGACATCCGTTCCATCCGGCTCTGGTTCACCGACGTGCTCGGCTTCCTGAAGTCGGTGGCGATTGCCCCGGCCGAGCTGGAGGGGGCGTTCGCGGAGGGGGTCGGCTTCGATGGGTCCGCCATCGAGGGGTTCGCCAGGGTGTTCGAGGCCGACATGGTCGCCCACCCCGACCCGTCGACGTTCCAGGTGCTGCCTTCAGGTGGGCCGGAGCACGGCACGGCCCGGATGTTCTGCGACATCCGCCTGCCCGATGGGTCGCCGAGCTACGCCGACCCGAGGTTCGTCCTCAAGCGGGCGCTGCGCCGGGCCGGGGACATGGGATTCACCTTCTACATCCACCCCGAGATCGAGTTCTTCCTCTTCCAGCAGCCAGTGGTGCCGGGAGAACCGCCGGTCCCGCTCGACGACGGCGGCTATTTCGACCACACGACGCTGGGGGACGGCACCGATTTTCGCCGGGACGTCATCACCATGCTGGAACAGCTGGGCATCTCGGTGGAATACAGCCACCACGAGGGCGCGCCCGGCCAGCACGAGATCGACCTGCGCTACGCCGACGCCCTCACGATGGCCGACAACATCATGACCTTCCGGGTCGTGGTGCAGGAGGTCGCGGCCATGCAGGGCATCCGGGCGTCCTTCATGCCCAAGCCATTCACCCAACACCCCGGCTCCGGCATGCACTCCCACATGTCCCTATTCGAGGGGGACAATAACGCTTTCCACGACGCCGCCGACGAGTTCGGACTGAGCAAGATCGCGAAGCATTTCATCGCGGGCGTCCTGCGGCATTCGCCCGAAATCACGGCCGTGACGAACCAGTGGGTCAACTCCTACAAGCGCCTGGCGGGCGGCGGGGAGGCCCCCAGCTACATCTGCTGGGGACGCAGCAACCGCTCGGCCCTGGTGCGGGTGCCGGTGACGACGCCGGGCAAGGTGTCGAGCACCCGGGTGGAGTACCGGGCCATCGATTCGGCCTGCAACCCCTACCTCGCCTACGCGCTGCTGCTCAACGCGGGGCTGCGGGGCATCGAGCAGGAGTACCCGCTGCCGGACGAGAGCGAGGACGACGTCTGGCAGCTCAGCGAACGGGAACGCCGGGCCTTCGGCATCGAGAGCCTGCCCCGCAACCTGGACGAGGCGGTGCGCGCGATGGAGGACAGCGAGCTCGTCGTCAGCACCCTCGGCGAGCACGTGTACGAGCATTTCATGGCGAACAAGCGGGCCGAGTTCAACGAATACCGCCGCCAGGTGACGGCCTGGGAGCTACGCGAGATGCTCCCCAGACTCTGACCTCAACGCCGGACGCTTGGTGTGTTCGCTCCACTCGACGACCCACCGCGGGACGCCAGCGTTCTCGGGCGGGCGCCCGGCCTGGGCGATGACCTCGTCGGGTGGGACGGTGCCGCCGCCGCGGCGGAGGAACCGGGCACGGACCACGGCGTGGGCGTATACCGCGTCCCCGACCCGGAACTCCTGGTGCACATAGGACCAGACGCCGTGGAACCCGAGGAGCCTGGTGTGTAGCTCGAACCGCTGCCCGAGCCGCAACGACTTGAGGTAGGTGATGGTCTGACCGGCCACCACCGGATACCAGCCGAGCCTGCGCGCCGTGGCCCACAGCCCGCTGCGGAGCATGAGGTCGATGCGGCCCAGGTCCATCAGCGACAGGTACTTGCCGTTGTTGACGTGTGCCAGCACGTCGAGGTCGGCGGGCGTCACCCGGAACGGGGTGATGGCCGTGTCCCACGGGCCGAGCCGCGGACGCCACAGCGCCGCCAGCCGCACCAGCAGCAGCCGGAAGTACAGGTTCACGGCTCCTCCCCGATGGGGAAGGCCCGGCGCAGGTCACCGGCGTGGGCCCCGGAGACCCGCAGCCTGGCGGGGTCGGCGTGCTCCCAGGCGAGTTCCCCCGAGGCCAGGGCCAGGAAGGTCTCGGGGTCGGTCTCCACCACGTTGGGCGGTGTGCCGCGGCTGTGCGAGGGACCCTCACCGAACCCCACCTGGACCGCGACCCACGGGGGGACGCGGAGCTCAATGGTGCGCCCGGGGTGACGTTTCGCGAGCTCCTTGGCGAGGGCCCGAACCCGCTCGGCCTCAGTCTTCAAGGCGTTTTCCCATCTGCTCTGGCAGGGTGAACGTGGCCGCGGCCGCGATCAGGAAGCTCGCCGCGAACACCCCGAAGACCAGCAGCGGCCCCCCACCGCTCAGCAGCCCGGGGACGATCAGGGGCGCCAGGATCGAGGCGATGCGGCCGAACCCGGCGGCCGCCCCGGTGCCGGTGCCGCGGACTCCGGTGGGGTACAGCTCCGGGCCGATCGCATACAGGGCTCCCCACGCCCCGAGGTTGAAGAAGCTCAGCGCCGCCCCGGCCAGCAGCACGGTCAGGTCGCTGCTGGCCAGGCCGTAGGCGGCCGCGCCCAGGGCGGAACCGGCCAGGAAGAGGCCGAGCGTGCGGCGGCGTCCGATCACCTCGATCAGCCAGGCGGAGACCGCATAGCCGGGCAGCTGGGCGAGCGTGATGATGAGCGTGTACTCGAACGCCTTGACCAGCGGGAAGCCGCGGGCCAGTAGCAGCGTCGGAAGCCAGATGAAAGCCCCGTAGTAGCCGAGGTTGATGCAGAACCACACCACCCACAGGGCCAGCGTCCGGGCGCGCAGCTGGGCCGACCAGATGGAGACCCGCACCCCGCCGCGGCGCCGGGTCTGTGGCGCGGCTACGGCGTCCTGGGGTGCCGGTTCGATCCCGGCGGCCCGCTCGAACCCGGCCACGGCCGCCTCGGCCTCGGCGTGGCGGCCCTTGGCCTCGAGGAAGCGCACGGACTCGGGCAGCCCGAACCGCACGACCAGCGCATAGGCGGCGGGGACGAGCCCGATGACCAGGGCCCAGCGCCACCCGTCGGGGGAGGAGGGGATCACCAGGTAGCCGACGAGGGCCGCGGCGATCCAGCCGAGCGCCCAGAACGCCTCCAGGATCACCACCACCCGCCCCCGGATGTGTCGGGGCGCGTACTCGCTGACCAGCGTTGAGGCGACCGGTAGTTCCGCGCCGAGGCCAATCCCGACGATGAACCGCAACACCATCAGCGCCGCCACGGAACCGGCCAGCGCGGAGGCTCCGGTCGCCAGGCCGTAGACCAGCAGGGTGAGGGCGAACACCTGGCGGCGCCCGATCCGGTCGGCGACCAGCCCACCCAGGGTTGCGCCGAGCGCCATCCCGACGAAACCGATCGACCCGATCAGCGAGAGCGTGGTCTGGTCGAGTTTCCACTGGAGCGCGAGGGCGGCCATGACGAAAGAGATCATGCCGACGTCCATGGCGTCGAGGGCCCAGCCGATCCCGGACCCCACCAGGAGGCGGCGGTGCTTCGGCGTGAACGGCAGGCGGTCGAGACGGTCGTTGCGGCTCAGCGCATCAGGGGTGCTCACCGGCAAAAGAGTAGCCGCTATGCTCGCTGTGATGACCAGATTGAGCACTGCTTCGGCAGAGCTGGCCCGCCGCGGGTTCACCAACCCGGATGCCGCCGAGCGCATCCTGGCCACCTGGGCCGGGGGTGGTGGGACCACGCCGGGCTGGCTGGACGTGTTCGACGCCGTGGCCGACCCGGACTTCGCGTTGGACGCGCTGGAGCGCCTGGCGAGCGCGGCACCTGAGGTGTTTGAGGCCATCCGCCGGGACGAGGAATGGCTGCGCCGGGTGGTGGCGGTGCTCGGCGGGTCGACGGTGCTCGCCCAGCACCTCGTGCTGCATCCCGGCGATGCCGAGCTGCTCTCCGGGGTTCAGCCCCGGCGCACCCAGCAGGAGTGGCGGCGCTTCGTCTACGAGCGGATCGGGGCCCGCGGCCCCTCCCCGGTGGCCCCCGACCCGGACGCGGCCGACCGGCTGCGGCTGGCCCACAAGGCCGCGCTGATCGTCGTCGCCGCCGAGGACCTGACCTGCGCCCAGCCGGAGGGCATCGTCGCCGGGATCGCGGCGCAGCTGACCCACGTCGCGGACGCCATCCTGGCCGGTGCGCTCGCGATCGCCCGGGCTGAGGTACCCGACCACGCGCGCGTCCGGTTCGGCGTGGTCGCGCTGGGCAAGTGCGGCGCTGGGGAGCTCAACTACGTCTCGGACGTGGACGTGCTGTACGTGGCCGAACCCGCCGGGGAGGACACCGGAGCCGACGAGGCCATCGGCATCGCGACCCGGCTGGCGTCGGCGCTGTCGCGGGCCTGCTCGGCGCACACCCGCACCGGCACGATCTGGCCGGTGGACGCGGCGCTGCGCCCGGAGGGAAAGGCCGGGCCCCTGGTCCGGACGCTGTCGTCCATGCGGGCCTATTACGAGAAGTGGGCGCAGAGCTGGGAGTTCCAGGCCATGCTCAAGGCCCGTCCCGCCGCGGGCGACTTAGACCTGGGCCAGGCCTTCGTCGAGCTGGTGCAGCCACTGGTGTGGCGGGCGGGGGAGCGGGACCACTTCCTCGCCGACGCCCAGGCCATGAGGCAGAAGGTGATCTCCCTCATCCCGCCGAAGGAGAGGGGCAGGCAGATCAAGCTCGGCGCGGGCGGGCTGCGCGACACCGAGTTCTCGGTCCAGCTGCTGCAGCTGGTGCACGGGCGCGCCGACGAGCGGCTGCGGCTGAGGGGGACCTTCGAAGGGTTGTCCGCGCTGGTCCGCCACGGTTATATCGGCCGCCACGACGGCGCGCAGCTGGAGGCCGCCTACCGGTTCCAGCGGGTGCTGGAGCACCGCGTCCAGCTGCTGCGGCTCCGCCGCACCCACCTGGTCCCAGACGACGAGGCGAACCAGCGGCGCATCGCCCGCACGCTGGGCGTCCGAGACCCCGCCGAACTGATCGCCCAGTGGCGCGCCTCGGCCCGGCGGGTGGTGCGCCACCACCAGCGGATCTTCTATTCCCCCTTGCTGGAGGCCGTCTCCCGGATTCCCTCGGACGAACTGCGGCTCTCACCCGAGGCCGCCAGGACCAGGCTCAAGGCCCTCGGCTTCGCCGACCCGGCCCAGGCCCTGCGCCACATCGAGGCCCTGACGACCGGGGTCAGCAGGCAGGCCGAGATCCAGCGCCAGCTGCTCCCGGCGATGCTCGGCTGGTTCGCCGAGGGGCCCAACCCCGACTTCGGGTTATTGTCCTTCCGGCAGATCTCGGAGGCGCTGGGCACCTCCCCCTGGTACCTGCGGGCGCTGCGCGACGAGGGCTCCATGGCTCAGCGCCTCGCCCGGATCGCCTCCAGCAGCCGCTATGTGGTCGACCTCGTGAAACGCTCCCCCGAGGTGGTGCAGTGGCTCGCCAGTGAGGACGAGCTGAGGCCGCGCCCGCTGGAGTCGCTGCGCCAGACCATGGTCGCCTCGGCCGCCCGGCAGGACGACGCGGAGAAGGCCTTCGGGTCGGTGCGGGCGCAGCGCCGCCGGGAACTGTGCCGGCTGGCCCTCGGCGACATGCTCGGGCTGATCGATTCCGCCGGTCTCGGCCGCGGGCTGAGCGACCTCGCCGCGGCGACGGTGGACGCGGCGCTGGCGGTGGCCTCCCGGGACGGGCAGACCCCACCGATCGGGGTCATGGCGATGGGCCGGTGGAGCGGCCACGAACTGGGCTACCCGTCGGACCTGGACGTGTGGTACGTCGTCGGCGACGACGTCGACGAGGCCGGGCAGCGGGCCGCGCAGGCGGCGGTGCGGCGCATGACCGACCTGCTCAAACGCCCGGGCCCCGAACCGCCCCTCGACCTGGACTGCGACCTGCGGCCCGAAGGCAAGGGTGGGCCGATGGTCCGCTCGGTGTCGAGCTATGTCGCCTACGTCGAGCGGTGGGCCCAGACCTGGGAGATCCAGGCCCTGCTGCGTGCCCGGCCGGGGGCCGGGGACCTTGGGCTGTGTCAGGCCGTCCTGGACGCGCTGGAGGACTACCGTTACCCGCGGGAGCTGACGAAGCAGCAGGTGCTCGACATCCGGAGGCTCAAACTGAGGATGCAGCGGGAGCGGATACCGAAGGGTTGCGACCCGGCCCGCCACTTCAAACTCGGTGAGGGAGGGCTGAGCGATGTCGAATGGACCGTGCAACTCGCCCAGCTGCGTCACGGCCGGGACCATCCCGAGGTGCGCACGCCGAACACCCTGGAGGCGCTCGACGCCCTGACCCGGATCGGGGCACTGAGCGACAGCGAAGCCGCGGCGTTGCGGGAGGCCTGGCTGAGCGCCACCAGGCTGCGCAACCTGACCATGCTCGTCCGGGGCCGGGCCGCCGACGCGCTGCCGAGCGGCGCCCTCGACCTGGCGGCCATCGGGGAACTGGCGGGCTACCCGAAGGGGCAGGCCTCGCAGGTGTTCGAGGACTACCGGCGGCTGGCCCGGCTCGCCTCGGCGGTGGTCAGGCGCCGCTTCTGGGAGGACGAGTAGCCGGTCTGGGCGCTCCCGGGGTGGGCTCCCGGCGCGGGTGTGATAGAACAGGGGCAGAACACACATCGTGCTCCGGGGTCGGTGAGAGTCCGAACCGGCGGTGACAGTCCGCGAACCCTCCGGGAAACCGGCGGGCCGACTCGGTGAAATTCCGAGACCGACAGTGAAAGTCTGGATGGGAGGCGCACGAGAGGCGTCGCCGCGCGTCGGCGACGTCGTGGCGGCGTTTGCCTGGTCCCCGGAGCCCTGAACGAGGATGGGGATATTGGCTAGCTCGTTGTGGTCGGCCCACCCGACCCGGCCCCGCTGGCGGGGCTGGCGCAGCGGGGTGCCCTCGGTGCTGTTCGGGGCCACGCTGTTCGCGCTGTGGTGGGGGCTGACGGCCTCCGGCACCATCGCCCCCATCGTGCTGCCCAACCCGGTCAGTGTGGCCGTGCGGTTCGGCACCGACCTGGCGCGCGGCCAGATCCTCGGCTACGTGTGGCCCACGCTGACTGAGGCGCTGCTCGGCAGCCTCATCGCTGCGGCGGTCGCGTTCCCGCTGGCTTACGTTGTCGCCCACTCGCGGCTGCTCGCCAGGATCATCGAACCCTATGTCGCGCTGAGCCAGACGGTGCCGCTGGTCGCCCTCGCCCCGATCCTCGCGCTGTGGGTCGGCTACGGGACGCTGCCGATCGCGCTGCTGTGCGCGCTGATCGCGTTCTTCCCCATGATCACCACAGCGGTCCTCAGTTTCCGCTCCCTCGACCCCCGCGTGGTCGACGCCGCGTGCCTGGACGGGGCCTCCGGCATACAGCTGCTGCGGCACGTGGAACTGCCGCTCGCCGCCCCCGCGTTGCTGGCGGGCCTGCGCGCCGGGCTGGTCTTGTCGGTCACCGGCGCGATCGTCGGCGAGTTCATGATGGGCGGCTCCGGCCTGGCGACCTGGCTCACCCTGCAGCGGGACCGGGCCGACGTCGTCGGCATGTTCGCGGTTCTCATCTGGGTTTCCGGCGTCGCCTTGACGCTGCACGGCCTCGTCCACCGGTTCGAGCGCCGCCTGGCCTACCGCCTCGATGAAAGGGAACACCTACCATGAATATTTCTCG
>JAUMWV010000001.1 GCA_030529455.1 Propionibacteriaceae bacterium
GGGCCCTCGTCCGGGATGCGCGCACCGAAGGCGACCCGGGCGGGGAAACCGTACCGGTTGGCGATCAGCGCGAACACGGCGGAGTACTGTTCGTCGCTGCCCACCAGCTCCTGGCCGCTGGCGAAGGCGGACAGCCGGAACTTGCCGTGGCCGGGAAGGAAGTGTTTCTCTCCGCTGAGCGACCCATCGCTCCACGCCCCGGCGCGCAGCTTCTCGGCTGCCGACTTGAGCCGGGCCAGGGGCATCGGCTGCTCGCCACCGCTGGACTGGGCGAGCGAAACCAGGAAGTCGGACGCCTGGTCCGGCAGGCGCCGCGCCTCGCCCGGCCGGGTCTCGGCAGGCAACTGGTCGAGCGTGCGCAGGGGCGCCGCCGCCATCGTGATCGTGTCCTTAGGCTTCAGCCGGTCCGGCAGCAGTGCCTGCTGCGTCGACAGGTTGAAGCGCAGCGCGGCCGCGTGTTCCCGGGCGAACCTCCCACCGAACTTCATGGCCGACACCCGCCCGAACCCGGGCACCCACGGGTTCAGGTCGGTGCTGGCGGCATAACCCTCCAACACCGTGATCCGGGCCTGCCGGACACCGTCCAGCGGCGGGTTCGGCACCCGTGACCCGAGCCTCAGGAAACCGGTGTTCGGGTCGGCCTCGTCACCGGTCGCGGACCACACGTGACCGTTGTAGGCGTCCAGCGCGGCGAACCTCACCCACATGCCCGGGTCGAGCCCGTCGACCTCCAGCATCGGGGTGTCGTAGTACAGGTCCAGTTCCTTGCTGGAGTATTTGCGGAAGCCGACCAGCGGCGAGACGTAGTCCCGCATATCGATGGGCGGCTGCACGTAGCTGCGGGCCACCAGGCGGGGCTTGCCCACGGTGCCCGGCAGGACCGGGCCGAGCAACACCCCGCCCGCCACACCGACGGCCAGCAGGCCCGCCCCCAGCACAGCGGACGAGCGGCGCAGCTTCTGGACGCCCAATAGCCGCCTGCGGCGCGGGAACCGGTTGGCCAACCAGCCGAAACTCAGCAACCCCAGCACGGCGCCCTGCCAGCGGGGGTAGAACAGATCCAGCGTCCCCAACGCCAGGACCAGCGCGGCCGTCAGCAGCGGGATCGCCAGGGCCACCGCCGGACGCTGGGCCCGGCGGGCCACCAGGAAGGACGCGGCCGACGACAGCAGCGCCAGCAGCAGCACCAGCGCGGCATAGGTTCCCCTGGCGCCGAGCGGCGGCAGCGTCGTCAGCATGCCCTTCCACCCGCTGACCGGCAGCGTCGCGAGGATCGACAGCGACCGGGAGCTGGGCAGCAGGCGTCCAATCGCCTCGCTGGGCAGGGCCAGGGGGGTGCCCAGCAGGAAATACCACAGGCCGCACACCACCGCGACGACGATCCAGGGCCACTCCCAGGTGATCGCGACGTGCGCGGTGACCAGTCCCACCGCCAGGCCGATGCCGATCACCAGCCACAGCTGCGCAGAGTCGAACGACGTCACGAACCCGGAGAAGGCGACCAGTAGCAGCCCGAGCACGAAGACACCGTCGATCTGGTCGTGGCGGCTCGGTTTCAGGCTCGCCAGCCGGGCGGTCAGCGTCCGCGTGCGCGACCGGGTTTCCGGCTGCCGGTCGGGGTGGGCGATCCTCATTGCACCTGCACCCCCCGCAACACCTTCGGCAGGTCCGCGAGCCTACCCACCGTCAGCACCGTGATGCCCGCGCTCTGCTGGAGGTTCATGCCCCCCTCCTCGTTGGCCGACACCGCGAACACGGTGACCTCCGGTGACAGGTAGGCGCGGGCCCGCAGGAAGTCAGCGAAATCCGCCTGCCCTCCCGAGACGAGGATCACGACGCTGGCGTCCGGGGACAGCCGGTTCAGCTGGCCCACGGCACCCGGCAGGTCCCAGTCCTGGTACTCGGCGCGCGAGAAGGTATCCAGGGCCAGGTAGGGCGGGGGCCGGTCGACCGCGTGGCCGCCGCAGACCACCGTGAGGTCCATCTCGTCGGTGATCGCCCGCAGCGCGATGGAGGCGCCCACCGACACCGCCAGCTCGAACTCCTCGGGGGTGTGGTAGGACGATTCGGCCACGTCGACGACCACCGCGATGTGGGAGCGCCGGGTGTCGAGGAACTGCCGGACGAGGAACCGGCTCGCCCCCGAAGCCCCCGACAGTTTGGCCGAGGAACGCCAGTGGATGTAGCGCCGGTCGTCGCCCGGGACATAGTCGCGCAGCGTGTGGAAGGCGAGGTCGCTCATTGAGATGTCGTTGGTGGTGTAGCCCTCCAGGTCCCGCAGGAGGCCCGAACCGGCAGGCTCCAACATGACGGTCCGCGGGTGGACGAACACCTCTTGGGGCTGCGCCCACGTCACCTCGCGGCGGACCAGCCCGAACGGGTCGCCCCGCTGGGTCACCACCGGGCCGATCGTGATGACCCCGCGCCTGCTCGTCGGGATCACGATCACCTCGTCGTGGCTGGCGCCCGCCCCGAGCCCCGGCAGGGTGAACCGGGCCACCGACAGCCCGACCGGGAACTCCAGCCCGAGCGGCAGCATCGGCCCCCGCGCCGTGTTGGTCACCTGGCAGCGGGCAGCCACCGATTCGCCCACCCGCACCCGCAACGGGTCGATGTCCAGGCTCACCGCCAGCTGCTGGCGTCCGATGACGAACAGGCAGGCCACCGCGAACGTCACCAGCAGCATCGCGGCCAGCGTGGCCGCCTCCGTCCAACCGAACCGGAACGCGGCGAACCAGCTGGCGGCGCACAGCACCAGCACCGTCCAGCCCAGCCTGCTGACCGCGCCGAACAGCCTGGCAACCGGCGCGATCACCGGCCGGGCCGCCGCCCGGTAGGGCCAGAACCAGTCGTGCAGACGCAGCGCGAGCTTGCGGCGCCGCGCCCCCCGCGGGCGCGGTTTCGCGACCGGCCGGGCTTCGGGGGGTGGGCTGGGGGCCTTGTCTCGTCTCCCCCTGAGCGGCGCGGTCACCCCGCCCGGTCGTAGGCGGTACGGCCGGGTCTGGCTCAGGTCGGGATCGGAGTGGGCAGGCACCGGGTCAGGCCACCCGTTCGGTTGGCGGCGCGACGTTGGCGAGCAGGTCGTCGATGACCCGTTCCGGGGCGACGCCGCTGAACTGCGCCTCGGCGTTGAGGATCAGCCGGTGGCTCATGATCGGCACCGCGAGTTCCTTGATGTCGTCTGGGGTCACGTAGCTGCGTCCCTTCGACGCCGCCCAGGTCTTCGCAGCCCGCACATAGGCCAGGCAGCCACGCATCGACACCCCGAGCCGCACGTGGGGGTGCGTGCGCGACTCCATAGCGAGCCTGCTCACATAGGACAGGATGGCTTCCTCCACGTGCACCTCGTTGGCGAAGCTCGACATCTGGCCCACCGCGTGCGCCGCGATCACCGAGGTGACCTGCGCGGCCCGGTCCCGGTTGGCGGCCTGGGCCATCAGCTCGACGGCCACGTCGTGATCGGGGTAGCCGATGGAGGTCTTCATCAGGAACCGGTCCAACTGAGCCTCCGGCAACCGATACGTCCCCGCCTGCTCAATCGGATTCTGCGTCGCAATCACCATGAACGGACGCCCCACCTCATGACGCACCCCATCCACCGTCGCCTTCGACTCCTCCATCACCTCCAACAACGCCGACTGCGTCTTCGGCGACGCCCGGTTGATCTCATCAGCCAACACGATCGAGGCGAACACCGGACCCTTGTGGAACTCGAAGGTCTGTTTCTGCTGGTCGTAGACGGTGACGCCGATGAGGTCCGAGGGCAGCAGGTCGGGGGTGAACTGAATCCGGCTGTGCGTCCCCTGCACGGTGTTCGCGATCGCCTTCGCCAGCACCGTCTTGCCGGTGCCCGGGTTATCCTCCAGCAGCAGGTGGCCCTCGCTGAGCATGCAGGTCAGGGCGAGCCGGATGACGTCCCCCTTGCCCCTGATCGCGAGCTCGATGTTGCTGACCAGGTGCTCGAAGGTCTGGTGAAACCAGCGGGCCTGTTCGGTGGTGATCATGACTGCCTATCTACCTCGTCTCAATCTTGATCTTGCCAGTCGTCGTTGGTCCCGCTGACTCCGTCGCAGGTGACCGTGATCCATTTCCCGCCATAGAACTGTCCTCCCGCCAGCGCGCGGGTGTTGCCGCCCTGCTTCCAGGGCTTGCCCCAGGCGCCGGCCAGGTCGCTGTCGGTGATGGAACACCGCACCTCGCCGGGGAAGCCGGAGGTCTCCACCTCGATGAGCCCGCACTTGCCCTTCGCGCAGCGCGGATCGTGAACCGTCTTGCCCCGGATGACCTTCACCTTCCTGGGCGGTGGCGGCGGTTCCGCGGTCAGCTTCACCGACACCGGCCCGGCCTTGCGGGTGCCGTCGGTCGCGGTCGCCACGAACACTTCCGAGGCCCCCCACTCCTTGAGGTCCACCGTCTGGATCGTCGTCCAGGGGCCGCTCGGCCCGGTCTGGAACTCCTTGCCATTCACTGTGACGACGACGGGCCTGCCGTTCGGGTCGACCGAGACCGCGTAGCTGACCGTCTGGCCGTTTCGTCCGGCGTCCCTGATCGTCAGGTCCTTGATCGGCCCGTAGGCGCTGGCCTCGGTGGCCGCCGATTCCGGGCCGCAGGTGTGCTCGTTGCACAGCTGGGCCTTGATCTCGGTCGGGATGTTGTTGCCCTTGAGGAGCACCTTCGTGTCGAACCCGCTCTGGGGCCTGATCGGTCCGGAGAACACCTCCTCGCCGTTCGCCAGAATCCGCAGCCTCGCCTGGGAGCCCCGCGCCGCCTTGACCCGCCCGGTGACCCGGACCTGGTGGTCGGTTCCGGTCGCGGTGGCTTCGGGTTTTTCGGGCTGGTCGGGGATACCGGTCGCGTCCCACTCCTTCTCCGCATACGAGGAGTGGTCGTCGTCCCCGACCCCGTTGGTCGCCTTGACCCGGTAGACGTGTTTCTTGCCGTCGTAGGACACCTGGGCGTCGGTGCACTGGGGCAGCGTGGTCGGCCCACACACCCGCTCCCCGTCCCGGGTGACGTTGTAAGACAGGTCCCCCGGCCCGTTCGGGTCGGGTTCGGTCCACCTGATGATGACGACGGCTTGTTCCTGGGTCGTCACCTGGGGCGTGAGCGTGATGTCCATGGGTCCGCTCGGCCTGCCTGCGGACTGGCCGCGGATGCTGCTCCGGGGCCCGGCCCCCGCCGCGTTGGTCGCCCAGACCTGGATGTCGTAGGGGCTGTTGTTGCTGGGCATCTCGACCACGTGGCTGCGCGCTTCCGGGGGAGCCTTCTGCTCTTCCTGCCCGGCGACCCGGATCCTGATGTCCAGCAGCTTGCTTCCTTCGACGACCACCGGGTCCCACGACAGGGTGAGCTTCTTGTCGGCCAGGCTCGAGATCCTGAGACCGGTGACGGCGGACGGTTTGGCGTCGGGGGTCACGGGGGCCGACAGCGGACCGAAGTCGCTCCATCCCGCCTTGTTCCGGGCCCGGACCTGGTAACGCAGCTGCTCCCCGTTGGTCAGCCCGGTCACGGTGCAGGGCGGGCCGGACGAGCACGGCTCGGCCTTGCGTCCCCGGTCGTCGGTGACCTCCCACTCGGTGATCGGCGACCCGTTGCTGTTGGGCTGCGGCCAGGACGCGATAGTCACCTGCCCGCTGGCGGCCGAGCGGACCACGGGAGCGCCGGGAGCCTCCGGCAAACCGAACACCCGCAGGCTGAAGGTGGCGCTCACGTGCCGGTCGACGCGGCTGTGGTCAGCCACATCGGTAGCCACCACCCGGTACACCAGCTCGCCGTGGGTCCCCGGCTCCGGGGTGATCGTGAGCGTGGTGCCGTCCACCGTCGCGGTGGCGTCGGGACCGCTGACCCGCGTGACCGACACGACCTGCGGCTTGCCGTCCAGCAGGGGCGAGACGATGCCCAGCGGGATCGTGACCGGGAAGCCCGCCCTGATGTCGTTGAAACTCTGGCTGCGCATCGTGGGCGCAGGCGCCTCCTGGACGGCCACCGTCACTAGCTGGCTAGGGGTGTTGTAGCCAGCGATCCCGAGCCTCAACGTCCCGCTCGTCCCAGGCCGGGCCGCCCCCAGGGCGCGCAGCTTCAGCGTCGTGCCCGCCTGAACCTGGATGCCGGTCCCCGACCCGCTGTCCCAGGCCGCGGTGTAGGTCAGGTCAGAGGCGTCCTCCCCAGGGGGAAGCCACACGTGGCACCGCCTGGCCACGTCGAACTCCTTCTCGTCCCCGCCCGCGTTGAGTTCGATGGTCTGGTTCCGGCAGCGCAGCATGGGCGTGGCCAGGCCGACCTGGACTGGGACGCTGACGTAGGCCGAACGCACCCCCTCGTCGTTGAACCGTTCGCCGTCCATCACCTCGAACGTCACCGCACCGGGACCGGCGTAGCCCTCCAGCGCCGTCACCTGGAAGGAGGTCGGGCTCAGCGGCTCAACCTTCAGCTTGCCCGCCGGAGAGGCCGAGAAGGATTCGGTGCGCGGCGTGAACCGCACCGGCAGGCCCCGCGGAGACACGGCGTAGTCGGCCAGGTTCAGCTCAGCCGACTGATTCTGGCCGATCTCGATGATCGACTTCGCCCTGGTGTGCGGTGCCGCCGTACCGGCGGAGGGGACGAAGATCACCGCGGCGCTCACCGCCCCCGACTCGTCCGTCACCAGGTACGGGATGATCTGCACCTGGCCGGTCAGCGGGATGACGGCGGTGCCGTCCACCATGGCCGCCCCGGCCGGGCCGCCGAGCAGCGTCACCCGAAGCCTGGCATCGTCGCCGTCCGGGTCCCAGGCGCGCTTCAGCAGGTCGGCCTTGGCGACATCACCCTCCGCGATCGCGACCTCGTCCCACACCACCGGCGGATGCTGGAAGCCCGGGCGGGAGCTGACCTTGATCGCGGCCGGTCTGCTCACCCCACCGTTGCCCCGCAACGCGTACTGGACCACCAGCGGCTGGGCGTCCTCCGCGGGGGCCTGAAGCGTGATCGGGCCCGTCTCCGAGTCCAGCGACACCCCCTGCGGCAGCCGTGGGTTGAGTTCCGCGAAAGAATCCACAACGACCTTGTCGGCCCTCTCGTACAGGTCGTTGGCGATCGGGTCCACCTGGACGGTGGCCTCCGGTGCGGCCACCACCTCGTCCGGCATGGCGATCGGAGGCTGGGCATCGCCGGGCGGAGTGACGCCGATCCGGACCACGGCCGCGCTGGCCTTCCCGAACCTGTCCGCCAGCAGCACCGTGAACGTGTCCGTGCCGTACTCCTCCGGGGCCGGATAGGCCTCGTAGGTGATGGAGGTCGGGCTCTGTTTGACGACCCGGCCAAGAACCGGAGCCGACCCCAGGCCGACCAGCACCACCGAGTCGCCGTCCGGGTCCTGGCTGGCCGTCGAGATCGAGATCTTCGCCACCTCGCCCGCGGTGACCCGCGCCTCGATCGGCTGTGGGCTCGGGGCGCGGTTCTCCCCCGCGGTCTTCGGCTCCGGTTTGATCGTGATGACGGCCTTGCCAGCGGCCGACTGCTTGCCCTGAGGCGTCTGCGCCCGGTATTCGACCACCACCTGGCGTTCCGCTTCGACCGCCGTCGGCGCGACGTAGCGGATCTGGTCGTGGCGGACGAAGGCCCGCCCGGGATCGCTCGCCCCCGACGGATCGCGCACCACCAGTTCGCCGGGCACCTGCCTCGGCCCCACGCTCGCGGCCAGGCTCAGCGGCTCCCCGTTGGGGGCGACGTCGTTGCTCAGTACGTTGAGCAGCACCGAGTCACCGGCCCGCACGGCCCCGATATCGTCCTTGACGATCGGCGCCGTCTCTTCCGCGGCGGGCAGCTGCGTGACCAGGATGACGCCATCGGCGGTCTCGGCGCCGTTGGAGACGGTATAGCGGACGACCGAGGGGCTCGCCTGGGGGGACAGGGCGCGCGGCGTCACCAGCACCCAGCGCCCCCCGACCACCGCGACGTCCAGCTCGTCCGACTCCGCCTTGGCGCCGGTGACCGTGAGGATGCCCCCCGCCGGGTCGGAGTCGTTGGGCAACGGGTCGAGCCGAACCGTCTGGACTCCCCGCACCGTCAGCTGGTCAGGCATGACGATCGGGGCGTGGGACTGATCGGCGTTGCCGATGTCGATCCGCACCTTGCCCGCCTGCATCGGCGCCACCCCGAAGGCCGCGGTGTAGCTGATCTCATAGCTCCCGGTCGTGGCGGCCGTCACCCTGACCTGGCCCGAATAGATATCCGACTCGATCTCCAGTCCGGGCACCGGCCTGATCTCCTGCCCGAGGCGCAGCCGCGCCTCCGGGGTCGCCGGGTCAGATCCCGGGATGTCATTGGCCAGCGGGTTGAACACCACGGGCTTGCCCGCCTCGCCCCGGACCGCGTCCGGGAAGGTGAGCGGGGGTGTCCCGGCCGGTGAGTCCTCCTCCAGGACCGTGATCGGCAGCTGATGCTCGATCGGTTCCGAACGGCCATCCGTCACCCGATACACCAGATTGCGCGTGGTCCTGGAGCGCTCACCGCCAGCGGTGAACTCGATCCGGCCCTCGGGGGTCACGGGGACGCTCACCCCTTCGACCGCCGCCGACAGCAGCGTGACCGGGTCGCCGTCGCCGTCCCGCCAGTCGCCGAGCACCGACAGGGGCAGCGTCCCGTGGGACGAGACGGCGTAGCTGGGCGCCGAGTAGCCGGGCCGCAGCGTCGGCTGGTCGTTGCCGCTGGTGCGGACCGTGACGCTCACGAGCGCCTCGGACACGTTGACCCCGTTGCTCACCCGGTAGGTGAACGAGAACTCGCTCGCCCCATCTGGTGGTGTCACCGCCAGCGCCTGGCCATCCGGGGAGATGACCACGCGGGCCTCGGGTGGGACGCCAGCGACCGACTGCACCATGAGCACCTGGCCGAGCGCATCAGTGTCGTTGTCGAGCACGTGGGCGACGGCGGTCCGCCCGGGTCGCACGCCGATGAAATCGGGATTGGCCTGCGGCTTGGCGTCCTGGGGTTTCGGCTGGGTGCTCTCCTTAGGCCGGATATCGTCCCCATCGCTGTCGGGCTTGATCTCGTCCCAGGCGTCGAGTCGGCTCTGGGTGACTAGGTCGAAGGTCCGGCCGTCGGCGGCATCGTTGAGGACGATCTGTTCCCGGTTCACCCGGAAGACCGGCCGCACCAGGGGACCGGCCGAACGGATTCCCTGGAGCTCCTCGGCCTCCTGCTCGCCGCACACCCGCACCATGGTGCCCCGCTCCCCGGTCCACGCGCCGAAGTCGCAGCCCGCGACCCGCACCGGCACGGCAGGCAACCCGCTGAACCCGCTAGCCACCTGCGTGACGGCGCCGTCGTCGAGCCGGACCCGGAACAGGCCCGTGGCGGCGGCGACCAGGACCGTTGCCGCGTCCGGACCGCCCTGCTGGATGAACGACCCGGGGTCGGCCTCCAGCTGGGCGCTGCCACCTCCCGGCAGGATGAGGGTCCCGCTCGTCGGATCGTAGGCGACGGCCCTGCTGCCGAGCGCGGCGAGCTGGACCGATTGCAGCGCTCCCATCGTGTCAGCCTGCGGTTCGCCAAAACCTTCCCCGCGGACGCCGACGGTCACCCTCTTGCCGTTGGCGAGAGCCGCATGGACCGTGCCGTCGGCGCCGACGCTCAGCGCCCCCGGCGAAGCGGAGCCCTTCGGCGCGGGACCGAGCTCAGCCAGCGGCTCAGCATCGGGGCCGAGCCCCCACACCGAGACCCTCGCCGCTTTCGGGTCGTAGCGCACCGCGGTTACTCGTCCGGTGGCCAGGTCGAGCGCGGCCAGCGTCCCGCCCCTCATGTCGACTAGGGCTCCGGGCGGCAGCTGAATCGTCTCCTCGACGAGGTTCTTCACGTCGTCGCTGGATACCGGGATCAGAATCCTCTGGGTCAGGTCGTAATGCACGACGGCATTGCCGTCCTGCAGCACCTCCATGGATTGCTTGGCTTTCCCAGGGGCTTCCAGCCAGGCGTCGAGACCGGCCGCGGATTTGTTCACCCGACCGATCTGGTACTGGGCGTCATTGACCACCCAGACCCCGGCATCGTTGAGGTCCAGCTTACGGACCGGATATCCGTCGCTGACGATCGCGAAGGTGACCAGGAGGATGCAGCACAATGCACCGATGACGATCGAGGCTCCCCGATCTAATCCACGGCGCAGCATCCTGCTCCCCTCCCAAGGCACTAACTCATTGTGAAAGATTACCCCTCGGGATCAAAGCTCCAGCCCCGCGGTGGGCTTCGCCAAGTGACTCCGGGACGAGGCAGCCGGGGGCCCGGAACGGGTCAGGACGGCAGCAGGGCGAGGTCCTCGACCGTCACGATACGGGCCGCCATGGCGTATTCCACCAGCCGGGCCTTCCGGCTCAGCGCGAGCTTGGTGGGCCCACCGTGGAGCCCCCGGACGCCCAGGTCGGCGAGTTTCTCGCACACGTTGTCCAGCTTCCGGTTGAACTTGGTCACCGACCAGCCCAGCCTGGCCGCCGCCGCGGCGGACTGCGGTACCGCCCCGGCCCCCCGGTCGCCGCGCCGCAGCACGTTTTCGCACAGCGCGATGATGAGCAGCTTCTGGTCCGGGGTCAGCTTGACCGCGCCCACGGTGACGGAACCGTCAGTCGCCTGCACCGCGTCCACCGGTTCGAAGGTCGCCTGCTCGACGTAGATGTCGAACTCGTAGGTGGTCGGCCCGGCCGTGAACCAGACCACGGTGTGCGGGAAGACCAGCGGCAGCCCGGCCCCCGGCGCGAGCCAGGCCTGCATACCACCGTCGGTGTTGGCGACCGTGGCGGTGAGCTGACTACCGATGTTAGTGAGCCACCAGAACGTGTCCTGCTGGGTCAGCTGGAGGAACTGCCGGTGCAGGAACGGATTCTCATCGTCAACGACCAGATCGGCCTCGCGACCGATCGTAAACGGTTCGCCGGGCTTCGGGCTATACAGCTCGCCGCAGAAATCCACTGTCACCATTCAGGCACACTCCTTAGTTCCCTTGCGAAGTGCATAGTTACCGGAGTAACGATGCACCTTCACCCAGACACAGACCTCTCCCGGGGGCTGGTCCTCAAGCACAATCTTGCGCTCCGACGTGGTGTGCCAGGGCCCATCCTCGCCGATCTCACTCCAGTAATAGGAATCGTCCGCCAGCTGATGCTGGTATGTCCACGTGAAGGTCACCGTCGTCCCCTCCCGGAAACCGACGATGTTCAGCGCCCCCGGGGGCCGCTCGGAGTTCGGGTCCGGCGGCGGCAGGGAGACCGGCGTGCTGGGCTCCGGGGCCTGCCTCAGCCCGGGGCCTCTCCACAGCAGCGCGGCGATGATACCGGCGACCACCACGACGACGATCAGGGCTCCCCAGCCCAGCAGCGCCCGGGACCGCCCACCTCCCTCGGCGCCCCGGCCGCTGTCGCCGTCGGGATCTCCGTGCTGGGGAAGGCTCAGCCTTCGCTGCACCGCGGTGTTCTCGCCCAGGTCCTCGCCGTGACTCTGGCTGCCGGCGGCTCGGCCACCCGGACTGCTACCGGCTCCGCCCTGGGCGTCAACCTGGTGCGTCTGCACCCTGGTCAGGTCGTCGAGCAGCACCGGCTGGTTCATCCTGAGGTCGGGGCGGTCGGCCGCCAGCAGCAGATTGGTGCGGGGCAGCGTCAGCTCCTGCTCGATAGCTTGCAGCGACCGGGCGAAGTTGAGCGCGGACGCGGGGCGCAGGGCGATGTCCTTGGCCATCGCGCTGCGCAGCAGCCGGTCGAGCGCCATCGGGACGTCCGGGCGTCCGGTGCTGGGCGGGGCGAGATCACGGATGCGTTTCATCAGCGCGAACTGCGAGTTGTCCCCACCGGGGTTCTCGAACGGGGAACGCCCGACCAGAAGGTGCCAAAGCGTCGCGGCCAGCGAATAGACATCGGACTGCACCCCCGGAGGGGCCGTGGCGTAGAGCAGTTCCGGCGGCGACCATGGCACCGACACGCCCAGGTCTCTGTCGTCGCTCGACGCGATGTCTCCGGCGATCCCGAAATCCCCCAGCCCGGGCTCGCCGTATTCGTCGGTCAGGATGTTGGCCGGTTTGATGTCGCGGTGCAGCATGCCCGCCATGTGGGCGGTCTCGATCGCCGAAGCGAGTTTGATGCCGATCTGCAGCGTCTCGGCCACCGACAGCCGGTCGCGCCGTGCGCGCTCCCCCAGCGATGCCCGGGGGTAGTACTTCATGACGAGGTAGGGACGCCCTCCCGGGGCCACCGAGGCGTAGTAGACCGGCACGATATTGGGGTGTGACAGCTGCGCCATCGCGTTGACTTCCTGCTGGAAGCGCAGCTGCAAGGCGGACGACACACTCGATGCCCGCAGCACTTTCACCGCGACCTCCCGCCGCGGCATCGTCTCCTGGTAGAGGTACACGTCGGCGTATCCGCCAGATCCGAGATCCCGGATATAGGTCAGCCCCTCTAGGTGGGGAGCGCGGTGGCTCACGGCTGGGCCTCGAACACGAACTCAAACACCCCAGCGAGCACCACCCGGGTGCCCGGTTCGATGGTCAGCGGATCGTGGGGCCGCAGCATGACCGGGGCGACCCCGGGAAGGATCACCCGGGTGCCGTTGGTCGAGCCCAGGTCCTTGACCGCGACGTGCCACCCGTCGAGGCTGACCTCAAGGTGCTGGCTGGAGATGTCGCGTCCGGGGTCGGGTACCTGGACCAGGTGGGGCTGTTCCCCCGCGTAGGTGTGCGAGATGCGCGGGTTGCGTCCAATGATGACCGGGCGATCCAGCAGCACGACGTCGTTGACGCCGAGCCGGAGGACGCCCAGGGGCGGGCGCGGGACGAGTTGCGGCTGCTGCGGGTCGATACCGGCGCCGCAGACCCGACACCTGGTCGCGTAGGGGGCGTTGAGGTGGCCCGCCCGGCACCTGGTCGCGATCACCTGCGGCTGCGCGCCAGCCCCAGGGCCGCGCAGTTCCTCCCGGCAGACCGTGGTATCGCCCGGCTGCACCGGCAGGGGCGGGGCCGGGCGGGCGACGGGAGCCTCGGGCCGCCGCGGCGCGGGCTCCGGGACGGGCGCGGGTTGCGCGGACGCTGCCGCCGGGGACGGAATCGCCTCCTGGGTCCAGGGGAAGGATTCGATGAGGCTGGGAAACTCAATGGGCGGTGGGGACGCCGGCTCGGGGGTGGGCTTTGGCAACTCGTCTGGGGAGGCCGACGAATCGGGCAGGTCGCCGGTAGAGACGGTCGGTATGGTGTTGCGCGCGACGCTGCCCGGCAGCGCGGCGAGAAGGTCCACCGGGTCCTGGGAGGAATACACGTCGGGGGTGGCGCCCCCAGCGCCGGGCCCGAGCGGGTCGGCGACGCGCTTAGCCGGGGTGTGCCCTGCGCCAGAACCGGGCAGGCAGGACAAGCTGAGGCTGGAGACTCGCACCGTGCCGTGGATCAGCCGCAGCGCCACCGGGCTGTTGTCGTCCTCGCCGGTATTGATCCGCAGGCAGGTCACCGCGGGCAGCACATCGTCTGACCAGGGTTGGCGGGGTTTCAGTTGGGGCGATCCTGGCACCACGGCGTGGTACTGGCCGCGCAACACCAGCCGGACGCCGGACTCGGCGCGTTCGCATATCGCGAAAGATTTCAGCGCCCGCAACCCCGGCCGGATGAGCAGATCGAGCACATCATCGGTGCTCATCCCCGGGTGGGCAAGCAGGTCGAGCAGCTCAAGGACGAGCGCCTCGGTCGGCGCGAGCGGAGCGATGACGGCTACGCGGGGACCACAGACGAGCAGGGCTTTGCCTTCGGCGTACCAGAAGCCGATATCCCTCACTAGTCTCCTTGCCAGATGCGTTGCCTGGGATTCGTGGTCTCATCAACCGCATCGCCCGGCTCTCCCACAACCTGGACGATGATGACACTCACATTATCGCGTGCACCGGCATCAAGCACATCTCTAATCAACAGATCGACGGCTAACTGCGGGTCGGGGCAGCAGCGCAGGGTTTCCGCGATCTGGAGGTCGGTGAGCTCCGAGGTCAAACCGTCGGAACAGATCAAGAAGGTTTCCCCCGGGTACTGGGGAAGCACCCACAGATCAACCTGTGGCGGCGGAATCGCGCCCACCGACCGGGTGATGACGTTACGCAGATAATGCGTCCGGGCCTCCTCTTCGGTGATCTTGCCTTCCAGGATCAATTCCTCGATCTCGGAGTGATCGACCGTGGCGCGCGAGAGCACTCCACCCCAGAACCGGTATACCCGGGAGTCCCCGACGTTGAAGATCGCCCAATGTGGCTCGCCCCCGACCTGCACCTCGGCCAGGCCCGCGACGGTCGAGCCGAGCCCCCACGTCTCCGGGTTCGCCCTGGCATGATTCACGACATCTTGGTTGGCGAGGGTGATCGTGTCCACCACATCCGCGGGACGCACCGGGTCCGCGGAATCCAGGTCGCTGAGCCGCTTCACGATGAGCGAACTGGCGACATCTCCAGCTGCGTGCCCGCCCATTCCATCCGCAACGGCCCAGATCTTTTTTCCGACCAGCACCGCGTCCTCGTTGAGACTCCGGCGACGCCCGACGTCGGTACCTGAGCCGTACCTGAGCACAGTCATTCCTATCTCGCTCCTCACTGCGCCAGGGTGAAACCCATAAACTTCCATCGCCACACTATCAACCCAGGGTGGCTGTTCACCGGTGGTTGCCCTCATTCTGGCGGCCGAGAGTGTCAATTCCGACGGCCCCACGAACCCTCCTCAAAACTAGGCAAGGCGAGCCTGCCCAAACCTTCCCTTGGCCGCTCCCGCCGGGGGCCGGAAACACCGATACCCCAACGCCACCCGGGGCCCCTCACCCACTATCGGCCCGGACCGCGAGGCTGCCCTTCAGGGGAGGCCGACACTCGCCCTCTGCTGGACCGCACGCCCATCGACACTAGGGTGATGCCTATGAGTCAACCAAGCCAGCTGACCCGAGGCACGTTCCGGCTCGCCACGGTGTGCACGCTGCTCGCCGTCATCGCCGGATCGATCGTGTGCGCCACCGAATCCGGCCTCGCCTGCCCGAACTGGCCGGGCTGCTACCCCGGCCAGGTCATCCCCGGCCTGCACCTGCCGCCCTGGATCGAGTTCGGTCACCGCATGATCTCGGCGGCCTGCCTCATCACGCTGGTGATGGCCGCGACCAGTGTGTGGCGCAGCCACCGCGACGATCCGTGGGTCCGCTGGCTGCCGTGGGTCGCCGTCGTCGCCGCCATCGCGGCCGCGGTGTTCGGCATGAGCATCGTGCTGTGGGGCATCAGCTCGTGGCTCGGGGCGATCGACCTGCTCTGCTCGCTGATCGCGCTGATCGCGATCACTCTCGCCACGGTCGCGCTGGAACGCGGCGGCTTCTCCTGGCGCTGGAACCCGCCCACCGTGCTGGGCACCACAGTCGTCGCCACCCTGCTGGTCGTGCACGCCCTGGGCATCCTGGTCGCGGGGCCGGAGTCCTATACCAGGTGCATGGGCTGGCCGCTGCTCGCGATCCACGGCTACGACGGCCACCCGTCCCTCCAGGTGGCCCGGCTGTGCCTCGCCGCGCTGGCCCTCATGACGCTGACCGCGCTGGCCTGGATGACCAGGGCACGCGACCGCGCGGTCCTCGCCGCGCTGGCGCTCATCGTGGCCGAGGCCGCCCTCGGCGCCGTGTTGCTCACCCAGGGGATCTCCTACGGGTTGGCGGCCATCTACTCGACGCTGGCCGTGCTGGTGCTCTGGCTGGTCGCCCTCGCCACGGCCCGGGAGGGCCTGGCCCAGCGTCCGCACGGTGCGGACGCGCCGTCTCGGTGACCGCTACTCTCGTCCGGTGATATCTCAGCAGTGGTGGCACAACGCGGTCATTTACCAGATCTACCCGCGCTCCTTCGCGGACTCCAACGGCGACGGCATCGGTGACCTGCCGGGCATCACATCCCGGGTCGACTACCTGGCCAGCCTGGGGATCGACGCGGTCTGGCTGAGCCCGTTCTACCCGTCGGCGCTCGCCGACGGCGGCTACGACGTGGACGACTACTGCGACGTGGACCCCCGCCTCGGGACGCTGTCCGATTTCGACGAGCTGGTGTCCGCGCTGCACGCCGCCGGGATCAAGATCCTCATCGACATCGTGCCGAACCACACCTCAGACCGGCATGAGTGGTTCCGGGCCGCCCTGGCCTCGGCCCCCGGCTCCCCCGAGCGCGACCGCTACATCTTCCGGCGCGGCACCGGCGGGGCCCCACCCAACGACTGGCAGTCCGGTTTCGGCGGGCCGATCTGGGAGCCGGTGGGCGACGACTGGTGGTATTTCCACTTCTTCGCCCGCGAACAGCCCGACCTCAACTGGGACAACCCCGAGGTCAGGGCCATGTTCCTTGACGTGTTGAGGTTCTGGCTCGACCGCGGCGTGGACGGTTTCCGGGTCGACGTCGCCCACGGCATGAAGAAGGACTGGGCCGGGTTCGACCGGCCGTGGTCCGAGGTCGGGCTCGAAACCAAACCGGGGCACCCGTTCTGGGACGTGGACCCCGGCCTGGAGCACTACCGCGAGTGGCGGGAGCTCTTCGCCTCCTACGACCCGCCCCGGTTCGCCGTCGCGGAGGCCGACGCCCGGGGCGAGCGCCGGGTGGCCTACGCCCGTGCGCTCGGGCAGTCCTTCAATTTCCAGATGCAGGATGCCGACTGGAACCCCCGTTCCTTCAGCGAGGCGATCCACGCCGGGCTCGCGGACGCCGCGCTCGCCGGTTCGACCACCTGGCTGCTCGGTTGCCACGATTCCCCGCGGGTGGCGACCCGGTTCGGCCTCCCGCTGGATGGGACGCACGGCTCGCAGCACACCGCCCGGGCCTGGCTGCTGGCGAACGGCGCCGAGCCGGTGCTCGACCGCGCCGCGGGCACCCGCCGCGCCCGGGCCGCCGCCCTGGCCCTGCTGGCGCTGCCCGGCTCGGTGTACATCTACCAGGGCGACGAGCTGGGCCTGCACGAGGTCGGGGACCTGCCCGACGAGGTGCTGCAGGACCCGATCGCGTTCCGCAACCGGGCCCGCGAGAAGGGACGCGACGGCTGCCGCGTCCCGCTGCCCTGGACGCCGCATGGGCCGAGCTTCGGTTTCGGGGACGCCCCGGCCCACCTGCCGCAGCCCGCGTGGTTCGGCGAGCATGCGGTCGCGGCCCAGGGCGAGGGCTCCACCCTGGAGCTGTACCGCGCCGCCATTGCCGCCCGCCGCGGCCTGTCCGGCCCACTGGAATGGCTGGATTCGCCCCCGTCGACCCTCCGGTTCCGCCGCGGGGAGGTCGAATGCCTGGTGTGCTTCGACCACGCGGTGCCGGTCGACCCGGCGCGGGTGATCGTCTCCTCCGCCCCGCTCACGGACGCGGTGCTCGGCCCGGACCAGACGGCCTGGCTGCGGGCGGTCTGACCTACCCGTTGGGTGGGGCCGCCGGGCGACGGCGTGGGCCCACCTCTAGGCTGGTCGCGGACGCGCCCGCACCGGCGGCACCAGCGGCCGCGACGCCCCACGACACCGTGTGAAACCACCGAAGGAGTCACCATGGCTGTGCCCCAGATCACCCTGGCCCCCGGGCTGGTCACCTCCAAGCTCGGTTTCGGCGGCATGGGTCTCACGCACGTCTACGGCAGCCCGGCAGACGAACCCACGGCGCTGCGCGTCCTCGCCCGGGCCCTCGACGAGGGGGTCACGCTCATCGACACCGCCGACGTCTACGGCGTCCCGCGTCCCGGGACGAGGGGACCGTCGGGGACCAACGAGGAACTGATCGGCACCTTCCTCAAGGACCACCGGTCGCGGGTGCAGGTGGCGACCAAGTTCGGGGTGACCGGCGCGCCCCCGGGGAACCCGCCCGCCCGCGGCGACCGCGCCTACGTGCGGGCGGCCTGCGAGGCGTCGCTGCGGCGCCTCGGCACGGAGGTCATCGACCTGTACTACCTGCACCGCCGCGAACTGGGGCGGCCCATCTCGGAGACCGTCGCGGCCATGGCGGAGCTGGTGGCCGAGGGCAAGGTCCGTCACCTCGGGCTGTCGGAGGTCACCGCGGCCGAGCTGCGCGAGGCGGCCTCGGTCCACCCGATCGCCGCGGTGCAGAGCGAGTGGAGCATCTGGTCTCGCGACGTCGAGAATCACGTGGTCGGCGCGGCGGTCGAGGTGGGGGCCGGGTTCGTTCCCTATGCGCCGCTCGGGCGGGGATTCCTGACCGGCTGCATGACCCGCGAGGAGGTCGCGGGCTCCGTGCGGGTTGGCAGCACCCGGTTCGGCGAGCATTTCGACGCGAACCAGGCGGTCGTCGAGGCTATTCGCGCGGTGGCTGAGCGTAACGGGGCCACGCCCGCCCAGGTGGCCTTGGCCTGGCTCTACGCCCAGGGCACCCGCCTCGGCATCCCCGTCGTCCCGATCCCCGGGACCCGGCGCCCCGAGCGGGTCGCGGAGAATGCCGCCGCGGTTTCGTTGTCCCTGTCGGCTGGTGACCTGGAGCTGCTCGACGAGGCCGCCGGTCTCGTCCGCGGCGACCGCAACATCAGCGCCGATGCGTCCTGGATCTCTTCTGGACGCGAGTAGGACCGCGCCCCCGGAACCGGGCGGCTGGGCATGGGGAAACTGGCTTAGCGGCTGTTCCGCAGAACCGGCAACCTCGGCTTTTCTGACCCCATCGCGGAAATTATCGGCCTTCTGATAAAACTCAGGCTAAAAGCACACGCGCCGCGTTCTCGGTCCCCTCCCACTAACCAAGAACGCAGCGCGTGTTCACGTTGCCAGCAGCTCCCGATATCAGGGCCGTCCATGTACCCTGCGAAATCGCATAGTGACCCTCCCCGCCACTGGCAAAGCAAGATTACAACATGTTGTTAGATTCTCGCTAGTCGAAGCGAAAAAAGCTTAGGAGAGTTGCGCGATCCAGTAAAACTCCTAGTGAGACGGGCTGTCTGGCCGGGGTTCCGGCAAAGCCAGCCAGCGGATTCGTCGGCCATGGCCGGGGCAGGGGGCCGCTGAATCAGCCGCGTGGACCACCCCGGCCGCCCCACGGCGCCTGCCCGGCGATGACGTTGATGGGGTTATTCCCGTCAACGTAGACGGCATAACTGGAACCATTGACCAGGCCCTCAGCAGAGACCACCAGTGAGGCCGAGTTCTTCTTGGCGCGGTAGGTCGCCAGGACGGTGCCGGAGGAGTCCCGCACCTCGATGGTCTGCCCCGCCGAGTAGCTGGCCTGAATAGCGATCCAGCCCTGTCCGGAGGACGAATCCGGGGTGATCGCCATGCCCGCCGCGCCGCCAGCCAGCAGCGTCCCGCCGTTCACGACGAAACCGGAATCGACGTCCATCGCCCCGTTTCCGTCGTGGGTCGGCCCGTGCACGGTCACGGTTCCGCCGCTCATCGTGAAGGTACCGTTGACGTCGATGCCATCCCCCTCGGCGTCCAGGTTCACCGTCCCACCCGAAATGACCAGGGACGGCATCGCGGTGGAGGAGTCGCTGGCCGAGGCGTTGATCGCGTCGTCCGAGGAGGTGAGGTCCAGCGTTCCCCCGGTGATGGCGACCTCGGTGGACTCCAGTCCCTCAGTCGAGGCGGTGACCGTGGTGGTCCCGCCGCCGACGACGAGGACCGTGTTCGAGGTGAGGCCATCGCCGCCCGCCGACACCGTGACGTCTCCTCCCCCGACGATGGTGTCGGTCTGGCCATGCACGCCGTCGTCCCCTGCGGTCACGGTCACGGCGCCGCCCTTGATCGCGACGAAACCCTTCGCCGCGTCCTCGGCGTTGTCGGATTTCAGGCCGTCCCCACCGGCAGTGACGGTGATGGTCCCGCCGTTGATCGCGAGGTAGTCCTTGCCCCGGATCGCGTCGTCCGCCGCGTTGACCGCGATGGTTCCGGAGTCGATGACCAGGCCGTCCTTGGCGACGATGCCGTCGCTGTCGTTGCCGTTGACGGTGAGCGATCCCGTGCCGGTGATGGTGAGGTCGGCGCTGGAGTAGAGCGCCCCGCTCGGCCCGTCCTCGCCCGTGGCATAGCCGGGGGCGTCGCTCAGCGTGTTGGCCGAGCCGTCCGCCAGCACGACGACGACCTCGCCCGCACTGACGATGTTCAGTGCCGCCGAGCTGGAGGAGGCGACGTTCACCCCGTCGAGGATCAGGTAGACCGCACCGGGGTCCGGCGAGTTCACGATGATCTGACCATCGCTGACAGTTCCGGTGAGGCGGTACACCCCCGGCGCCGAGATCTCGGTGCCCGCTCCGCCGAGTTCGATGGTCTGGGCGGCGTCCGCATCGTAATCGAGGCTGGTGGAGTGGACATCGGCGTTGGCTGCGAGCACGCTGGCGACATCCGCCGCGACGGTGGGGGCCGCGGCCACGGCCCCTCCGCCACGGTGCCCGCCCGGAACTACCCCGCCACACGCCACGAGCGAGGCGGAGATGGCCAGACCGGCCAGGGCGGAGATGATCCTGGTTGAGATCTTGGTGAACATCGGTGGTCCTTTCGGTGCTGGGTGGGGGAATCAGGCGAGTCGGCCGAGGGCGCGCGCCCACCGGTTGTGCGGTAGTCGGGGGTGCAGTCCGGCCAGGCCGGTCGCGTACTTGCTGATCCGGATGGGGCGGTGACCGGCTGCCCACAGGCGGCGGTCCAGCAGGCTCGCCCGGGGACCGCCCTTGGTCTCGACGACCAGCCAGCCGGACGCCTGGCGATCCCCACCGCCGATCCGGCTGGTCCAGCGCAGATCGGCGTCCATCGTGACCCGGACGCCGCCGGGCAGGAGGAGGGTAGTCCGCCGATAGGCGCTGTCGAGCACCGGGATCAACCGACCTAGCGAAACCATAGTGATACCAACCGAGTGGGCGCTGGCTCGGAGGAACTCAGCGTCGGCGGGCGTGAGGTCGTCCTCGCCGCCCGGACGCGGGACCCGGTCCTTGACGGTCACGCCACGCCGGTGGGTTTTGGCCTCGAGCCAGCACTCGCCCGAATCCAGGTAGGTGCGCGTGCGCACCTTCATCCGGCGGCGGCGCCCGCGGGCCGACTGGACGAAGAAGTCGAGGGCCGGGCTATCGAAGTAGGTGGACGAGTAGCCGAAGTCGCGCCGCCCACCAATCTCCAGAACCCGGGCCCCGGGCGGCAGGAGCCCGAACACCAGAGCGGCGTCCGCGCGAGGCAGGAGGTACTTCCGGTCGACGCGGCTGAGGAGGGCCGCGGTGTCGTCCAGCTCGGCGAGGCCGATGGGGGCGATGCGGTCGAGGAGAGCAGCGGCGGTCATGCCAGGCTCCGCCCCTGGATCAGCGTGTCCCCGGCGCGCTGGCGTCCGATGGCTCGGGGACGGTAGCGGACATCGACCGTGGTGGAGTCGTTGACCTGATCGAGCCGGAGCACGCTGAACCCGAGGATGTCGGCGTCCAGGTCGTCGGACAGGCGCACCCGCAGCTCGGATTCCGTGGGGATCGCCCGATCGATGACCATGATCTGGCGGCGGTTCTTGGCCAGCACCTTCGGGTGGTCGGCGACGAAGATGCCGATCAGCAGGGCGGCCATGAGGGCACCGCTCAGCGCGGTGTCACCGATCGGGATTCCGCCGAGCAGCCCGAGAGCCAGGGCGGTGAAGTAGTAGGCGATCTCGTGCTGGGCGAGTTCGTCGGAGCGAAGCCGGATGATCGACAAAACCCCGAACAGGCCGAGCCCGACGCCAATGCCGACGTTGACCCCGGCGAGGATCGTCGAGACCGCCAGCACGCCGAGGTTGACGCCGAGGAAGGCCGTGGCGAGATCGCGGCGGTGGTGGCGCGGGGCGTAGAGCCCGAAGACGAGCACGAGCACGGCCACGAGGTCGAGGGAAACAAGCGCGATGTCCATGTCGGTGTCCTTGGTCGGTGTTCGCTGACAACACCAAGGACACCGCCCCCGGATATGCGGTGCTTGTGACGACCCTGTTCATCCCCTGTGAGGCGTGGGGAACGCTGGCTCAGCCGAGGGTGAGGAAGAGGTGCTCCAGTTTCTTGGAGTCGAGGCTCTCCCCCGACGGATCGGCCACGAGGCAGGCCTTCATCCCGGTGACGATGATGCTGTATCCGGCCTTGTCCAGTGCCTTCGAGACCGCGGCGAGCTGGGTCACCACGTCCTCGCAGTCGCGGCCCTCCTCCAGCATCCGGATCACGGCGGCGAGCTGACCATTCGCGCGCTTCAGTCGCGCGATGGAGGGTTTCAGCTCCGTCGGGTCGAGTTCCATGTTGCTCCTCACTGCGCGCGCCCTGCCCAGGCGCACCATCTTGCCAGCAGTCCGGGGCGGGGCAGCCAGCGTCCCATGCCTGACTGCCCCGCCCCGCCCGCTCAGCGCATGCTCGCCCAGGTGCGGTAGCCGCCGTCGAGGTTACGGGCGGAGCGTCCCCGCCCGGCCAAGACGCGCAGGGCCGAGTGCCCCCGCACCCCGACCGCGCAGCTCACGATGAGGTCGCCCGCCGGGAGTTCGCCGAAGCGGTCCCTGAGCTCGTCCAGCGGGATGTTGACCGATCCGGGGATCGCCCCCGCCGCGAACTCACCCGGGGTGCGCACGTCGATGACCGTGGCGCCAGCGGCCTGCGCGTCCGCCACCTCGTGCCACTGGATCGTCGGGGAGATGCCGGTGAAGACGTTCTCGGCGACGAAGCCCAGCATGTTGACCGGGTCCTTCGCCGAGCCGAACTGCGGGGCGTAGGCGAGTTCAAGGTCAGCCAGGTCGATGGCGGTCAGCCCCGCGCGCATCGCGGTCGCGATGACGTCGATGCGCTTGTCGACGCCAGCGCCGCCGACGCCCTGCGCGCCCAGGATCTGCTGGGTGCGCCGGTCCACGACCAGTTTGAGCGCCATCTGTTCGGCCCCCGGGTAGTATCCGGCGTGGTCGAAGGGGTGGGTGTGGATCACCATGACGTCCCGCCCGGCGGCCCTGGCCCGCTTCTCGTTCCAGCCGGTCGCCGCGGCGGTGAGGCCGAAGACCCCGACCACCGCGGTGCCGAGCACCGGCTTGGCCCCGCCGAGGCCGCGGCAGATCACGTCGGCGACGAGTCGTCCGTGCCGGTTGGCGGTCTGGGCCAGCGGGACCAGCACCTCGTCCCCGCTCACCGCGTCACACTTGACGGCCGCGTCCCCCACCGCGTAGACGTGCGGGGCCGACGTGCGCTGGTAGGAGTCGACGACGATGCCGCCGCGCTCGTTGGTCTTGATCCCGGCCAGGGACGCGAGCGCCGAGTCCGGGCGGACGCCGATGGCCGCGACGACCAGGTCGGCCGCGATCCGGGAGCCGTCGCTCAGCACCACGGCGTCCGGGGTCACTTCGGTCGCGCTGACGCCGAGCCGCACGGTGACGCCCTCGGCCTCCAGGCGCCGCTGCACCAGCACCGCCATCTCCGGGTCGAACGGCGCGAGCACCTGGTCGGCCAGCTCGACCACCGTGACACCGATCCCCCGGTGGCGCAGGTTCTCGGCGACCTCGAGGCCGATGAACCCGGCGCCGAGGATCACCGCCTCGCGCGGAGAGGCCGAGACCGCCGCCATCATCGCGTCCACGTCGGCGACGTTGCGCAGGGTGAGCGCGCGCTCAATCCCCGGCACCGGCGGGACGAACGGGCTCGCCCCGGGGGCCAGGATCAGCTCGTCGTAGGGCAGCTGATAGTCGCCCTCCGGGCCGCGGACGCTGACGGTCTGGGCCTCGGTGTCGATCGCGGTGGCCTCGCTGTTGACCCGCACGTCCAGCGCGAACCGGGCACCGAGCGAGCCGGGGGTCTGGAGCAGCAGGGCGTCCCGTTCCTTGATGACGCCGCCGACGTAGTAGGGCAGGCCGCAGTTGGCGAAGGAGACGTGCTCACCCCGCTCCAGCACGACGATCTCGGCGTGCTCGTCGAGGCGGCGCAGCCGGGTGGCCGCCGACATGCCTCCGGCGACCCCGCCGACGATGACGATCCGGCGCGCCATGTCAGCGCCCAAAAAGCTTGGCGAAGAAGCCGCTGCCCGAGGCGTCGGGCTTCGGCTTGGTCCGGTCGCAGGTGCAGCGCTGCGAGACCGGGACGTCGCGCATCACCGAGTCGACGTGCTGGCCGCATCCGGCCCAGGTGGTCTTTCCGCAGTCTTTGCAGGTGGCGGGACGGCACATGTGGTTCTCCTTAGGTCAGGTCCAAAATCCATCAGAATGATACCCCCGGGGGTATCTTTTGGTAAAGCTGGCGTGATCCCCGGCACCGGCTGAGACTCAGCCCTCCAGCGCCGTGGCCACCGCCGGGTTGTAGGCCTCGGTCGTCCCGCCGAAGAGCAGGTCGTATTCCACCTTCGGGCCCGCGACCCACTCGCGCAGGGCGCCATCGCGCCACGACGCCGAGCCCCTCCTGGAATAGTCGCCCACCCCCACGGTATCGATGCCGACCGCCTCACAGAGCGTGATCGCGCGGGGCACGTGATAGCCCTGGCTGATGACCGTGGCCGAGGTCACGCCATAGACCTGGCGCGCCCGCACACAGGAGTCGAAGGTGTCGTACCCCTTCGGGTCACCCACGACCTTGCTGGCCGGAACCCCAGCCCGGATCAGGTAATCGACCATGACGTTGGTCTCCCGGAAGGAGCCGACCGTGTTGGCCGCCGAGGCCAGCAGCACCTTCACCTTGCCCTGCCGGTACAGGCTCACGGCCAGGTCGAGCCGCGCGCGCAAGAACGGCGAAGGCGTCCCGTCCGGGTAGACGCGGGCGCCCAGCACGATGCCGACCTCGCGCTCGGGGACGTCGGCGGCGCTGAACTCCCTGCCCGCCGAGACGACCCCGATGTGGATCGCCGGGCCCACGATCCCCGCCAGCACGGCGGCGACGGCGAGGCCGCAGGCCCAGGCGAGCCGCCGGATCAGGCGCTTCGGTTGGCGAGATACCAAGAGACCAGGGACTGGGTCGAAGCGTCCTGGGACGAGAGGGCGTCCAGGTCACCGAAGACCGCCGGGGCGATCTCCAGAGCGAGTTTCTTGCCCAGCTCGACACCCCACTGGTCGAAGGAGTCGATGCCCCAGACCACGCCTTGGACGAAGGTGATGTGCTCGTACAGCGCGATCAGCTGGCCGACCACGCTCGGGGTGAGCGCGGGCGCCATGATCGAGGTCGTCGGCCGGTTGCCCTCGAAGACCCGCGCCGAGACGATGGGCTCCGGCGTCCCCTCGGCCCGGACCTCCTCGGCGGTCTTGCCGAACGCCAGCGCAGCGGTCTGGGCGAAGAAGTTCGCCAGGAACAGCCCGTGCACGTCGACGTCGCCGTCCTTGAGCGGGCGGGCCGGGTTGGCGACCGCGATGAAGTCGGCCGGAATCAGCCGGGTGCCCTGGTGGAGCAGCTGGTAGAACGCGTGCTGGCCGTTGGTCCCCGGCTCGCCCCAGAAGACCTCGCCGGTATGCGAGGTGACCGGCGTGCCGTCGGCCCGCACCGACTTGCCGTTGGATTCCATGGTGAGCTGCTGCAGGTAGGCGGCGAAGCGGTGCAGGTATTGCGCATAGGGCAGCACCGCGTGGGAGTGGGAGTCGAAGAAGTTGACATACCAGATGTTCAGCAAGCCCATCAGCAGCGGGACGTTCTCCCTAGCCGGGGCGGTGAGGAAGTGCTTGTCGATCTCGTAGAACCCGGCCAGGAAATCGCGGAAACTGTCCGGCCCGATGGCCACGGCGAGCGCGGTGCCGACCGCCGAGTCGACGCTGTAGCGTCCGCCCACCCAATCCCAGAAGCCGAAGGCGTTGGCCGGGTCGATCCCGAACTCGGCCACCTTGTCCAGCGCCGTCGAGACAGCCACGAAGTGTTTGGCGATCGCCGCCGCGTCGTCGGCGATGTCGCGCTCGTGCAGTTCCCGCAGCAGCCAGGCCTTCGCCAGGCGCGCATTGGTCAGCGTCTCCAGCGTCGTGAACGTCTTGGATGCCACGATGAACAGCGTGGTCTCCGGGTCCAGGCCAGAGACCTTCTCGTAGATGTCGGTCGGGTCGATGTTGCTGACGAAGCGGCACTCGATGCCGGGCTTCTTGTAGGGCAGCAGCGCCTCGTACACCATGACCGGGCCGAGGTCCGAGCCGCCGATACCGATGTTGACGACCGTCTCGATCCGCTTGCCGGTCACGCCCACCCAGGCCCCGGAGCGGACCCGATCGGCGAAGGCGTAGACCTTGCCCAGCACCTCGTGCACGTCGTGCACGACATCCTGGCCGCCGACCTCCAGCCTGGCCGACTTCGGCAGCCGGAGCGCGGTGTGCAGCACGGAGCGGTCCTCGGTGACGTTGATCCGTTCGCCGGAGAACATGGCTGCCCGGCGTCCCGCCAGGTCGACCTCCTCGGCGAGCTGGACGAAAGCGTCCAGCACCTCACGGGTGATGAGGTTCTTGCTCAGGTCGACGAACAGGTCTCCAGCCTGGAAGCTGAAGCTGGCCGCTCGGGTCGGGTCGGCGGCGAACCAGGCGCGCAGGTCGGGCGTCATGGAGTCTTTGAGGGCCTGCAGCCTGGCCCACGCGGCGGTCTTCGTGGCATCAACCAAAGTCATGCCCCCAGCCTAGCGCCAGCCCCGATGACGCCCGCCTGCTCCCGGTTAGCGAACCGAGACGTGCACGTGGTCGTAGTGGTTCGCGGTCGGGTTACCGCGGTCCTCCATCAGCCGCCAGTAGGGTTTGGCGGCAGTGAAGATCTTCTGCTCGTGGATCACGTACTTCGCCTTGAGCGGGGCCAACCCACCGGCGATCCAGTTCGCGATCGCGCGCCGCTGCCCGAGCTCGCCCCAGCAGTCCAGGGCGTTGCCGGTGCGGTGGTCGCTGGACGGGTTCGAGCTGGCGTAGGTGTTGCAGGTCGACCCGGGGAAGCGCGCCTCGATCTCGCCCTTCAGCCACCACGCACTCGGCGTGTAGCCGCCGTTGGGCCCGATCGAGGGCTCGTGCGGGTTGGTGGGATAGCCCGGCTGCGCGCTATCGCAGGCCGGGATCGACCCGGCGGTGCCGCCCCGCACGTAAGCCGCCGAGACGTAGCCGGTCTTACCGGCGTAGGTGATCTTGTTCCAGACGTTGGTGGTGCCCTGGGTGCCCCGGATATTGGCTCCCGTGGTCTTACAGGTGAGGCTGATGGCCGTCCCGTTCGGCACCTTGCCCAGCCTGGACGAGGCGGTGGTGGGCGCGGACCTGATGGTCAGCGTCGCCCCGCCGGTGGCGACGACCCCCGTAGCGGCGTGCGCCACCCCCGGGACGAGAAGCACCGGCGCGACGGACAGCGCGATCGCGAGTGCGGCTGAAACGGTCAGCTTACGGACTGGAATGGACATGACTACTCTCCTTCCGGCCACGAGACACGGCCCCCATCCGGACAGGGGACTCTTACCTCCGCTGCGGAGTATCCCGCCAGGCGTTCCGGCGCGGATGGTGCGCCGTTGGCCCAGCCAGCAGGCCCCTCAGCCGGGCCCGCTTAGCCGACGGAGATGTGCACGTGGTCGTAGTGGTTGGCAGTCACGCTGCCGCGGTCGGCCATCGGACGCCAGGTTGGACGCTGCTTGGTCCAGATGCGCTGGGCGTAGATGACCTGGTCGATCTTCAGGGCACCGGCGTTGGCGGCCGCCCACTTGGCCATCTGCCAGCCGAGGTCGCGGTCGTAGACCATGGCGTCGATCGCGGCGCCGCGGGTGTGGTAGCTCCACGACTCGGCCCTGCGGTAGCCCCCGTAGCTCTTGATCTGCGGGAACTCAGCGCAGAAGGCGCGGAAGACCCGCTTGGTGTTGGCGGTGATGCCCGACTCGATGGCCGAACCGTGGCGGCACGGGGCCGTCGAGTAGCCGCCGCTGCTGCTCGCCACCTCCCCTTCCGGGACCTCGCTGGAGCGCGGCGCGGAAGGCTTCTTGCTGGGTTTGGCAGCGAGGAACTTGGACGCGACCCAGGCGGCCGAACCGTCCCGGTTGATCTGCTGCCACTCGTCTTGGACGACGTTGGTGATGGTCACCTGCTGCCCGCTGTTGAGTGTGGCGATCACCTCGCTGTCCGTGCCGGGACCGCTGCGGAGGTTCACCCCGCCGCGGGTGACGTACCTGGTGCCAGCGTCCTTGCCGAGCGCCGGAACCGTCGGCTCCGCAGGCTTGGGGGCGGGGCTCTCGGCGGGCTCCTGCTCTGGCTCGGGCGATGCGGTGGCCTCCGGCGTCGGGGTGGGGCTCGGGACGCCCTCAGCGAGGTCGCCCTCCAGTTCGGGGCGGGTCGCTGCGCGGCTCAGGCCAGCCAGCTCGCTGCCGTCCGGCGCGACGCCCATCACGGCCTGCTCGGGAGCGGGCACGGCCTCCACGGGACGGTTGAAGATGCCCACGCCGACCATGGTCGAGAAGGCGGCCATGACGGCCACCGGCGCGAGGGAGCGGCGCCACAGGCCGATCCGGCGGGAGCTCTTGGTAAATGATGCGACAGCGGGAGCCTCATCGCTCGCTGCCCGACGCGGGCTGCACTCGACACCCTCTGCTTCGACGGGCACGTCGAAGGCGTCGGTGTCGGCGTAAGCTCGTCGAGGTCCGGCCATCTGTAGTCCTCCTGGTTGGGAATTCTCAGGAAATACTAAGCAATTCTCAGGTTAGTTTCAAGGTGGGTCGTCCGATGTCTGCGAACCCCGTTGTCGCCCCCTATGATGAGGCGGGTCCTCAGGCCTGAAGGGAGACACATGCGTGTACGGCTCGCCATCCGGCGACACCTCGGCGCGATCCTGCTCGCTGGCGCGCTGGCGCTGTTCGCCGCGCCTGGCGCCCACGCAGCGGTGAAGACTGACACCCAGGCCGCGGCCGGTGTGACGGCATCGGGCGCGGTCTCCGGCACCGGAACCGTGAGCGCGAAAGGTAAGGGCGTCGCCTCCGCACCCGTGGAGATCCTGCTGGACGGCGTCGTGGTCCAGACCACCACCACGGACGCCAAGGGCGAGTTCCCCATCGACTTCTCGATGGGCTCGGCCGGGGCAGGCACCCACACGATCACCGCCCGGTTCGGCGGCAACGCCACCTACACCGGCTCCAGCATCGACCTGGTCGTCGAGATCGGGGGCGCGCTCCCGGGCCGGATCAGCGGCAGCGTCGATCCGGGCACCGTGGTCGCCGGGGACATTCTCAGCGTGAGCGGGGCCCTCGCCGACGCCAGCGGGGCGCCCGTGGCCAGCGCGCTCATCAGCTTCGCCCTTGGGGGACGCGCGGTGCAGGAGTCGACCACCTCGACCGGGCCGGACGGCTCCTTCTCGTCCATCGTCGCGATCCCCGACGATCAGCAGCCGGGCTCGCTGCACCTCGTCGTCCGCTACGCCGGGAACGCCACGGTGGGGGCGGCCAGCGAAGGCTGGGACATCACGGTCGAGCGGCCCGCGCCCGTCAGCACACCCACCCCGAGCGAGTCCCCGGCACCGGAGCCTTCCCCCTCGGCATCGCCCGCCCCCAGCCCGGAGACGGCTCCGTCGCCCTCCGCCCAGGCGAGCGCCGCCGCGACCCCGCTTCCCGGGGGCAGCGCGTCCGGGGGCATCCCGTGGTTCGCCGTCACGACGCTGGCGATCGCCGTCGGGGTCGGCACCGTCACCGCTTTCTTCGCCTATCGTTCCCGGGCCGGACGCGGCGGGCGTTACCTGGCGGCCGACACCGACCGGGGCCTGCTGGACGATCTGGGCGGCTCGCTCACCGGCCACGACGATCCCCCCGCGACCCGCTGACCGGGCGACGGGCTCCTGAATCGGGCCGTGGCCGGGTCGCGGCTAGGCCGCCGGTGTGGCCTTCTCCTATTCTCTACGGCATGACTTCGACGCAACCAGCCCCGAGCCCGTCCGGGCAGCCCTCCTCCCAGCCCCGCGGCCCCATGATCGCCTGGGTGCTGGTGGGTGTCCTCGCCGTCGCCTGCGCGGTCCTGGCCGGGATGCTGGTGATGCAGTCGGCCCAGCTCGCCGAGCTGCGGGCCACCCCGGCCACCGCGGCCGTGCCAGCCACCCACGCCCCCAGCGCCACCGCGCGCCCCCAGGCGGCCGATCTGCCCCAGCCGGTGACCGACCCCAAGGCCCTCGAGATCGCCCGCGGGCTGCCGCGGCGGGACGCGAACGACCCGCTCGCGCTGGGCAAGACCGACGCCAAGGTCGTCCTCACGGTCTGGAGCGATTTCCGCTGCCCGTTCTGCTCTAAGTGGGAGCGGGAGACCCTCCCCGCCCTCAAACCGTTCGTCGACTCGGGCAGCCTGCGGATCGAGCACCGTGACCTGGTGCTGTTCGGGGAGGATTCCGAGCGCGCCGCCGTCGCCGCCCGCGCCGCGGGCCGCCAGGGCAAGTTCTGGGAGTACGCTGCCGCGGTCGCCCAGGCCGCCCCGGCCTCGGGCCATCCCCCGATGCCGGAAGCGAAGGTCAAGGAGTTCGCCACCTCGGCGGGCCTGGACGCCGCCCGGTTCGCCGCCGACCTCGCCGACCCAGAGCTGGCGAAGGCCGCGCAGGCCGACACCGCCCACGCCAACCAGATCGGCATCACGGGGACACCGTTCTTCATCGTCAACGACACCCCGATCCATGGGGCCTACCCCACCGAGGTCTTCGTCAAGGTCATCGAGTCCTACGGCGGCACGAAGTAGCCCGGCGAGTCGCCGCGACGGCTAGCCGCTGAGCGAGGCGAACGAGCCGCAGCGGTCTCGCAGGGCGGCCAGGTCGCCGTCGTCCAGCGCGTCCCCGAGCAGGTTCGCATCGGCGACGGCCGCCCTGGCGCCCGCCTTGAACCAGCGTTCGATCGCGTAGGCGCCCAGCGCGTGCCGCGGCAGGCAGCGCTCCGCCAGCCCGAGCGAGGCGACCGCCTCGGCGAAGCTCGGGCCGAGGACGTCGGCGGGAAACACCTGCGCCCCGGCGACCGGAAGGTCGAGGACGCGGCGGATCTCGTCGGGGGTCATCGCCATGGGGTAGACCGCGGCGTCCCCGCAGGCGGCCAGCAGGTCGGCGTCGGCGACGTCGCTCAGCACGAAGCTCGCCCCGACCGCGACCGCCTCGGCGGCCTGCTGCGGGGTGCGCACGCCGTGCACCCCGATCCGGGCGCGGGAGCCGTAGATGTTCACCCAGGATTCCAGGCCGGGCTCAGCCGCGGGGAAGGACAGGGTGGCCAAGCCCTCCTGGACCAGCACCTCCACCACGCCGATCAGGTCATCGAAAGGGGCTTCGGTGAGGGCAACGACAACGCCGGTGAGAGGTTCGGTCATGCCCCCATCATGCCGCACGGGTCAGGCGTCCCAGTAGCACCGCTAGGCCGAGGGTGAGGACCCACAGGCCGCCGACCAGGGCTAGGACGCCGGGCCAGGCCCCAGCCGACCAGGCGGGCCCGGCCAACCCGCCGAGGACACCCGCCCCCAGGTAATAGGAGAACAGGTAGAACGACGCCGCCTGCCCCGGCCCGTTGCCGGTCTGGCTCGCCCGGATCGCCACCCAGCCGCTGGCCACCCCGTGGGCGGCGAAGAAACCCGCCGTGAACACCACGACCCCCACGATGACCAGCGGCAGCGGCGCCGCGGCGGTCAGCCCCAGCCCGGCGAGGGCCAGCACCATCGCCCAGAGCAGCACCCGGGCGTAGCCGTGGCGGTCCGCCAGGGCTCCGGCGCCACCCGCCGAGACCGACCCGACGGCGTAGGTGACGAAGACCAGGGAGGACACCGCCAGGGGCAGCCCGTAGGGTTCGGCGGTCAACCGGAACCCGAGCGCGTTGAACACCGCGACGAAACCGCCCATGAGCGTCCCCGAGACGCAGTACAGGCACACCAGGCCGGGCTCGCGCAGGGCCCGGAACGCGCCACCGAGCACCTCTCGCGGCTGGGGGCTCGCTGGGACGAAGCGGCGGGACGGCGGCAGCAGCCACCACGCGGTGATCGCGCAGCCCAGCGCCAGCGTCCCCAGAGCCGCGAAGGCGAAGCGCCAGCCCAGCGCGTCCCCGAGTATCCCGGCGATGAGGCGTCCCGACATGCCGCCGATCGCGGTGCCGCCGATGTAGAGCCCGACGGCGCGGGAGGTGGCGCTGGGGTGCACCTCCTCCCGCAGGTAGGCGGTCGCGACCGCGGGCAGCCCGGCCAGCGCGACCCCCTGCACCGCCCGCAGCACGATCAGGACGGGCCAGCTGGGGGCCAGGCTGCAGGCGAGCGCCACCACGGCCGAGGTGAACAGGGAGGCGAAGATCAGCGGCGTCCGCCCGAGGACCTCGGTGCCGGGCCCGGCGATCAGCAGGGCGAGGCCGAGCCCGACCATCGTCGCCGAGACGCTCAGCATCGCCTGGCCGGGGCTGAGCACGAAATCGGCGGCCAGTTCGGGCAGCAGCGGCTGCGGGGCGTGCACCAGCGCGAAGGTCGCCAGGCCAGCGAGGAACAACGCCACGGCGACCCTGCGGTAGCCGGGCTCTCCTGGCCGGTAGCCCTCGCTCATACCACCTAGGTCTACACCCAGCGCGGTCATCCCGTGGGGACCGCACCGGTTCCGGCGTCCCGCGCTCCCCCAGCCCGGCGGGCGATCGCGCCCCGCCCGCCCGGGGTCGGTCTCGCGGCATCCTGCCCTGTCCCGGCGGGGTCCCAGGGGGTATCGTCACCCCATGACAACGCGCATCATCTTGTGTCGGCACGGTGTCACGGCGCTGACCGAATCCGGACGCTGGGATGGTCGCGGCGGGCTCAACCCGCCGCTCAACGACACCGGACGCGCCCAGGCGGCCTACCTGGCGGCACGCGCGAGCGCGCTACTGTCTGGTTCGGGACCGGTGCGGGTGTTCTCGTCCACGCTGGAGCGCGCGGTCCAGACCGCGGCTCCGGTCGCCGCGGCCCTCGGTGTGGAGCCCTGCCCCGACCCGGTCTGGGACGAGCTGGCCTTCGGCGAGTGGGACGGCCGCAGCGGGCACGAGTTGCGCACCGCCCACCCCGACCTGGTCGAACGGTTCTGGCACGACGAGACCTTCCGTCCACCCGGCGGGGAGAGCCACACCGACCTGCACGCCCGGGTGCGTCCGGCCTTCCAGGCGCTGCTGGACGCGGGCGGGACCACGGTCGTGGTGTCCCACTGGGGGCCGATCATGAGCGTGTTCTCGCTGCTGCTCGGCCTGGACCTCGGCCCCGCCCGGAGGCTGGCCTTCGCCCCGGCCAGCATGTCTGGGGTCTCCACCAACCGGTTCGGCCCCGTGGTGGAGTTCATCAACGACCTTGGCGCACTGCCAGCGTCGGACCTGGCCAACCGGTAACCTCGGACAAACGACCAAGGAGGGTAGTCCATGCGCATATTCAGCGAAGCCATCCCCGACGGCGCCGAGATCGGGATGGATCAGGCCGAGACCGGCACCGGCGGCCGCAACATCAGCCCCGACCTCACCTGGGGAGGCGCACCGAAGGGCACCAAGAGTTTCGCGATCACGGTCTTCGACCCGGACGCCCCCACCGGTTCCGGGTGGTGGCACTGGGTCGTCGTCGACATCCCGGCCGATGTGGGCCACCTGCCAGCCGGAGGCCCCCTGCCGGAGGGCGCGGTCGAGAAGATCAACGACTTCGGCTACGCCGGATACGGTGGCCCCTACCCGCCGCCCGGCCCGGCCCACCGCTACGTCCACACCGTTCACGCCCTCGACGTCGAGACCCTGGGGCTGCCCGAGGACGCCTCGTGCGCGATGGCGCGGCTCTACGTGAGTTTCCACGAGCTGGGGCGGGCGAGCTTCACCGGGACCTTCCAGAACCGGGGCTAAACCCAGCGGGGCTGGCCGGGTCACCTTGACCCCACCGCCCGTACGCTGTCTGGCATGTCCCAGACTCTGACCAGTCTCCTTCTCGCCGGGGCCGGTGGCGTGCTGCTGTGGCTGTGGGCGGCGGCCGTGTGGGGCCGGGGCAGTCTCGCCCGGATCGTCGGCGCAGCCAGGCAGGCCCCCGCGGCTTCGGCGGTCTCGGCGGCGGCCCGGCTGTGGCTGCTGTCGCTGCTGCCGCTCGGCGCCTGCCTGCTGATCCTGGGGACCATGATGGTGCCGGGCTTCCCCGCCCCCTGGATTCCGGCGGCGGCCATGCTGTTCGTGGGTGTCACCGTCGTGCTGGTCGTGAGCCTGGTCTGGGCCGTTATCCCGGGGCTTGGCCTGCCCGCTTTCCTGACCGCGGGCCCAGCCCGGCCCGCTGACCAGCTGCCCGAGGTCGGGCTGGAGCCGGGGACGACGCAGGTCCTCCCCGCGCCGCGGCCGGTCGCCGTAGCGGTGTCGGGCCTAGCCTTGGCGGCGCTGGGGGCCTGGGGCCTCTGGTCGGCGGTTCACCCGGTGGCGAAGGTCCTGGCCACGCTCGGGCTGCTGCTCGGCGTGGCGGCGCTGCTGATCGCGGCTCCCCGGCTGCTCAGGGGCGGACGGCTGGTGCTCGACCGGACGGGGCTGGTCGACCAGACCACCGCGGTCACCAAGACGGTCCGCTGGGTGGATGTGGTCGATATCCGCCCCGGGCCGCTGTCGGCGGTCCTCACCCTGAGCAGCGTGGAGGCTGCCCGCGCCGCCTTCCCCCGCGCCATGCGGTGGGCGGTGCAGGGCCCCCAGATCGAGGTGGCGGCCTTCCCGCTCAGGCTGAGCGTCCCGCAGCTGGTTCAGGTGCTGACCCTGGCCCGGCAGCGGTCCGGCGACCCTGGCCGCTGGTAGCGTCGTGCCTGCTTGTTAGGAGGTTCGCGATGGGAAGTGGCACCCTCGCCGTCGACACCGCCGCGCTGCGGTCGGTTTACTCCACGTACGAGGACCTTCACTCCACGATGGCGGCCGCCGCGATCCAGCAGCCAGCCGGTTTCGACCGGTCCAACGGGCACGCGACCAACGCAGCTGGCACCATCGGCGAGGGGATCTCTGGTTTCGTCACCGCGATCGGCGAACTGGCGAGCGCGGTGTGGGAGGTCGCCCAGCACTATCAGCACGTGGACGCCTGCGTCAGCCACGACTTCGACAGGTTCGACTGACCATGAGCCTGGATGTGTCCTTCAAGACCGATACCGCCCAGGTCGCCTCCCACGAGGCGGCCCTGCAAACCCTCCGCGCCGACCTCGACGGCTGGATCGAGTCCGCGAACCGGGCGCGGGTCTCCGCGCTGAGCGCCTGGCAGGGCGAGGCGGCCGACGCCTTCGACACCCGGGCCCGCAAGATCGACGACGGTATCCAGGAGGTCCTCTCCGCGCTAGACACCTACCTGAACGCCGTCCGGGTCTTCCACGGCTCGGCCTCGGCGGTGAAGGACAGCCTGCAGCAGATCAAGGACGAGGCCCTAGCCGCTGGACTCATGGTCGCCGGGGACGTCGTGCACGAGCCCAGGCCGCCCCAGTTCATCGGGCCACCCGGGAGCGCCTACCCGACGGCCGCGGAAAGCCCGCTGGTTGCCGCCTATGAGCGGCAGAAATCGGCCTACCTATCGCTGGAGGGCCGCGTCCACGAGGCCCGCAGCAGCGAGGCCCAGGCACATAATGCGCTGCAACGCGGCTGCGACCAGGCGTCCGCCCCGTCTGGCTGGGACCTCGCCTGGGCGGCCCTGGGAATCCCGACCACCGTGGGCGCCGGTTTCTTCTTCGCCGCCAAGATGGCCCCCGACGCAGCCAATCTCGCTGGCACGGGCGTGCTGCACAAGTTTGGCCGGTTCGCCTACCGCGAGGGCGGGAAGTACGCCAAGCTGCCGCCCGGCCTGCTCAACCGGCTCGCGGCGACCGGTACCGTCACGAACTGGCAGAACCTGCCGAATGCGACCAGCACCCAGCGCTGGTGGGTCGGGTTCGGCAAGGGGGCCAAGGGCTTCGCCAGCCGGGCGGCTGCTCCGGTGACGCTCGCCTTCGCGGGCTGGGACGCCTGGCAGTCTGGCTCCGAGCAGTGGGAACGCGACTCCTATGACCCGACCCTGTCCACCAGCGCCCGGATCTCCCGGGCCGCCATCGAAGGCGTGGGAGATGCCGCGCTGCCCGTTCTGGGGGGCGTCCTCGGGGCTGCTGGCGGCGCCGTCGCGGGGGCCGCCATCGGGTCCGTAGTGCCGATCGTTGGCACTGCGGTGGGCGGGGTCATCGGCGCCGTCCTCGGCGGTTTCCTCGTCGGCTGGGGAGGCCAGGCCGCGGCCGACGCGAGCGACACGATGCGCAAGGAATGGGTGGATGAGAACGTTCGATGGTGATAGCCCCATTCCGCTTCCGCGCGGCTGGGCCCCGGTAGAACCGCCAGCGCAGCTGCCTTCTGCGGAGTTCGCCGCGCTCGGCCCGGCCGGGCACGGCGGGATCTGCCCGTCCGTGGTGTTCACCCGCACCGAGCTCGATGGCCGGTCCTTCGAGGAATGGACCCTGGCCTCGGCCGAGGCGGCCCGGCAGCTGATCCCCTCGCTGTTCCTCATCGACCGCCAGCCCGCCCACATCGGCGGATACCCCGGCGTCATGCAGCTGTCGGCCTTCACCCTGGAGGGACGAAACCACACGCAGCAACAGTTCTACTGCCAGGTCGCGGCCCAGGCGGCCGCCGTGCTGACCCTCACGTGTTCCAGCGCCGATTTCGACCGGCTGAGCGCGGTGTTCAACGAGCTGGCCGACCATTTCGACCCGGAGTGGGTGAGCCAGCCGTGAGTACCGAACGCGATGTCGAGCTGAGCGGCGCGGCGTGGGTCGCGCTCCAGGCCATCGTGGCCGGGCGAGCCCCCGGCGAGGACGGCGAGCTGGTGAGCCGCGGCCTGGTCGTGGAGGGACGCCTGACGCCGCGGGCCGAGGCGCTGCTCGCCCCGTTCCGCGAGGCGGTGGCCGTGGTGCGGGTCGGCCGGGGCGGACCCGATGAGACGCGCGAAGCCACGGTCTGGGTCAGCGCCGACCGGGCCTGCCTGGCCGAGCTGACCGTGGGCGAGAGCGTCCGCCTGCGGGCCCTGGCCCCGGGCTATCTGCCCCTGCTGCTGGGTGGGCTGGTGCAGCTGCGGCCGAGCCCGCTGCCCGCCCTGGTCTCCAGCCAGGCCGTCCCGGCTGCCTGGCTGCTGGCGCTGGCCGGGGCGAACGGACAGGCGCCGGTGAGCGAGCTCGCCGCCGAGATCCGCCCCTTGTGGCCCGAGATCGCAGACGAGTTCGAGGCCGGTTCGTGGCATTGGTGGGCAGTCGAGGCGTTCGCCCTGGAGGACGACAAGGCCCGGCTGCGCGGGTCGGTATTCGTCCTCGACACCGGGGCGGGCTTGCTCGGGATCGACCTCGGTGCGGCCGAAGCCACCCTCACCCCGATCGCGCCCACCGACGCCTGGCGCAGGCTCACCTTCCTGGTCGCCCCCTCGGCCTGACCGGGCCAGCCCCTCGTCCTAGCCCTGCGGCTTGAGGAGGGGGAAGAGGATGGTCTCGCGGATACCCACGCCGGTGAACAGCATGACGAGGCGGTCCACGCCCAGCCCGAGGCCGCCCATCGGCGGGGCGCCGTATTCGAGGGCCTCCAGGAAGTCCTCGTCCAACTGCATGGCCTCGGGGTCACCGGCGGCGGCCTTGACCGACTGCGCGGTGAGCACCTCGCGCTGCACCACCGGGTCGATCAGCTCGGTGAAGCCGGTGCCGCGTTCCATGCCGCCGATGATGAGGTCCCAGGCCTCGACCTTGCCGGGTTCGCCGCGGTGCGGCCGCGCGAGCGGCTGGGCGATCGCCGGGTAGTCGTAGACGAAGGTCGGCTGGATCAGCCCGGGCTCGACCAGTTCGCCGAAGAGTTCCATGACGAGCTTGCCCGCCTCCCAGGCCGGGTCGTATTCGATCTCGTGGGCGTCGCAGGCCGCCCGCAGCTCGGCGGCGGGGGTCTCGGTGGTGATCTCGCGTCCCAGCGCCTCGGAGACCGCCGGGTAGACCGACAGCCACGTCCAGTCCCCGTCGAGGTCGATGACACCGGCCTCGGTCTCGATCTGGTGCTTGCCCGCGACCTCGGCGGCCGCCATGACGATGGACTTCATCACGGCGGCGATGGTCGCCTGGTCGCCCCAGGACATGTAGGCCTCCAGCATCGTGAACTCCGCCGAATGCGACGAATCGATGCCCTCGTTGCGGAAGATCCGGCCCATCTCGTAGACCCGGTCGGCGCCGCCGACCATCGTGCGCTTGAGGTGCAGTTCCAGCGCGATGCGCAGGCTCATGTCAATGCCGAAGGCGTTGAGGTGAGTGTTGAAGGGCCGGGCGGCCGCCCCGCCGTGCACGAGCTGCAGCGTCGGGGTCTCCACCTCGAGGAAGCCCTGCGTGTGCAGGGTCTCGCGGATCGCGCGGGTGATCGCCGCGCGGGTCCGCAACACCGACCGGGCCTCGTCGCGCACGATCAGGTCGGCGTAGCGGCGCCGGACGCGGGACTCCTCCGACAACTCCTTGTGCAGCGTCGGCAGCGGACGCAGCGCCTTGGACGCCATCCGCCACTCGCTCGCCATGACCGACAGCTCTCCCCGCTTGGAGGAGATCACCCGGCCCCGCACCCAGACGTGGTCGCCGAGGTCGACGTCCGACTTCCAGGCCGCGAGGGCGTCCTCGCCCACCTCGGCGAGGCTCAGCATCACCTGGAGCCGCTCACCGTTGTTGTCCACGGTGAAGCCGTCCTGAAGCGTCGCGAAGGCCAGCTTGCCGGTGTTGCGGATGAACACGGCCCGGCCGCCGATCGTCACCTCGTCGCCGGTCTCCTGGCCAGCCTCCAGGTGCCCCCACCCAGCGCGAACCTCGGCGAGGGTGTGGCTTCTGGACAGGTCAGCCGGGTAGGGCTGGGTGCCAGCGTCCAAGAGGCGGGCGCGCTTGGCCTTGCGCACCTGGGTCTGCTCAGAATCAGTCGTCGGCTCGATCACCGGACAAGCGTACCCGCTCCACGGCACGGGCAGCTCAGGGCTCGGGAGATGGCCCTTAGAGACTCATCTTTGACCCAAAAGGCCCGATGCCACGCTCTCCGCCAGTTCGCCCCGGCCGATCGCGGTATCGTGTTTCTCGACGTTTCAGAGAGGATGGACTTATCCGATCATGACGTACCGATCAGCTGCCGCTCGCGGTCGAGTGGAACTTCGTCAGGGCCGACGTAGGGCTGGCGCCTGGCTCCATTTCCCGCTCCTCAGCAGCAGCCTTCTGGAACCGTCGCCAATGCTTTCCCTGACCGGACTCCCGGCTGTATCCGTCCGGCCTTCGCACGGGGCTCCCCAGCTTGAGCCCGCAGCATCAACCGCATCCGCGGCTGCCCTCTGCTCCCGCTAGCGGCCCTGAACCAGAGCAGCAGCGGACACGAAAGGAGACCCGGTGTCCCACGACTGGACGGAGTGCTTCACCCTTGACGGCGGCCGCGGCGAGCTGCTGGCCGGAGAATCCATATCGGTGCACGACCTCTTCTGGTCGACCGAATTAGCACCCAGCGGAGTGGAGCGCTTCGGCTTCCGCACCCTGGGGCCCATCCACGCCGATGATTTTCAGGTCGACTACCTGAACGCGAGCGGGAACCGGCTGTCCACTGGGACCCCGGCCTGCCACGTCACTACCGACGACGACGGACTCACGGTCGTCGTCCTCGAGCTCACCGGCCCCGCCGACTGCCACTCGGCCCGGATCAGCGCGAGCTCCAAGGCCCGACCGCAGCGGATCTTCGGTCCGGTCGCGCGGGAGTCCTACCGCTCGGCTGGTCGTAGCAAACTCCTCGGCCGCCAGCAGGTCGTGGCACTCCCCGACGGTACCGGAAGCATCAAACTCAGGTCGCTGCTGGTTTCTGGCCAGGGCAGCACCCCCGCCCACGTCGGACTGCGCTTCTACGATCAGGCAGGCAACGAGTTGATGGGGCCCGCCGACGCCAGCGTGAGCCCGGTCCACGGCGCCTACCTCACGCTCTCCTCCGGGACGTCCACGGGCTGGGCAGAGACCTCACTCCGACTGCCGGAAGGCACCCGTTCGGTTGCCGTCACCCCGTTCAAGTCCCGGATCGAGGCCGCGGTATCGGCCCACCTGTCGCTGTCGGTCAGGGATGCCAGCGCCGACTCGCTCACCTCGTTCCTCTCTGAGCTGTCTGCTACGACACCCCTCATCCTGATCGATTCGACCGCCCCACCCCTGGGGTATGGACTCATCACGATCCGGCCCAACAACTTGACGATGCAGTATTCGGCGATGGGATACGGCGTCATTTCGGTGGGCTATGGCACGCTTCAGGGCAAGGATCGACGGCCCTTACCGCTGGTCTATCAGGCACCTCGGGTTGAGTTCAGGCAGGTCATCGCCAAGGTCGCAGACGAGGCTAGGCACCGACCCTGTCTCTACGTCTGCAGCTCGTTCCCCTCCCCCCAGGCCGTCGCCACGCTGGATACCCTCGGCAGTCACGGCTGGCGGACGCTCTACGAGATCCGTGACGACATGGAGGAGTTCAAACGGGTTGGCTACTCCCAGTGGTACACGGTGGAGTCGGAGACCTTGATCTGTCAGCGCGCCGACTACATCACGGCCGTGAGCCCAGCCCTGAGCGCGAAAGCCAAAACGCTGAGCGGTGGCCGGGCCGAGCCGGTCACCATCCCGAACGCCATCCATGAGCACTACATCGAGAAAGCCGCCCCGTTACGCACGCTGCAGGTGGTCGAAGCAAAGCGACGGAGCGGGATCGTCGGCTATGTTGGGCACCTCACCGAGGCCTGGTTCGACTGGGATCTTTTTCTCGGCTGCGCTGAACGGCTTACCCGCACCCGCTTCGAGATCATCGGCATGGGCCTGCCCGAGAACATCGACCTGCCCGGAAATGTCTTCTTTCATGGACCGAAGAAGCAACAGGAACTACAGGACATCACTCAGGCCTGGGCGGTCGGCCTGATCCCGTTCAAGAAGTCTCCCCTGACCCGGGGTGTGGACCCGAACAAGCTCTTCGAGTACTGCGCTTGGGGTCTGAGAACGGTCTCGGCCGCTATGGGTTCGATCGACGAGTGCCCGACCGCACGCTCTTACAACACCTTCGACGAGATGCTGAGCGCACTCAAGGACGCCCTCAACAGGCCCTGGACGCAACACGAACTGGATCACGCCGAGGTGTATCTGAGAGCAGCTACCTGGCGCAATCGAGCGGAACGCACACTTGAGGTGGTAGGCCTATGACAACGATCCTGAGGGTGGCTCACAACGTGGGGATGGACGAGATGCTGGCGCTATCCGACGGTGGCCACACGGTGACGGCCATCCTGGCGAATACCGACCAGATACTGCCCGAGCGCGGAATCTCCTGCCGACAGGTCTCGGCCGCCCGGTTGCCAAATGTGTCTCGCGCTTTCGGTCGGCTCCGCTTCCATCACGAGATCCGCGTCTCCGATGATGCGAAAACTGCCCAGGCCTTGCTAACCGACCACCAGATCCGGGGATCGGTCAAGAGTTACCTTCTCCGGGCAACCGCGGGCGACGAGATCGACTCCTGCCTACAAGACCTCGACCTCGACTTATTCGACCGGATTCTGGTGACCTCGAACATCACCGAGGAATACCTTCGCCGCCGCCACGCGCTGCCGGTCCCCGTGGAGCAGATCCGGTTCGTGAACGGCCCCGCGCAAACCCCATCGCTGGGGGGACCCATCACCAGCCTCACCTGGATCGGTTCGGCCCACCCGAACGAAGGCGTTCAGGATTTCCTCCGGATACTGTCCCTGACCGGCCTGTCAGCCCAGATCTTGTGGACTAGCCCACCCGCTCCGGAGCGGTTCACTTCGGTCGTCGCGACCATGTCGCTGCTAGGCGTCACCGACCGGGTACGGTTCAGCTGGCCCGGCCCCTTCGAGGGCTTCCTCTCCACCATTCAGTCAACGATGCATCACACCTTATGGGTGTCCACCGCACGCGCCTACGCGCCCCGCTCAGCGGTCGAGCTGATCCTGCACCTCGGCGGCCGGGTGGTCTCCTTCGACAGCATCTACGCGATGGAACTCGCCGAGCAGTTCCCCGACCACCTCACGCTCACACCCGAAGGCTCGGCGCCGGACGCTGCCGCCGCGGTCCAGGCACTAGCCGAGAAAGAGATTCCATGAAAACGACAATACTGCTGAAGGTCGGTTTGGCCGTCATCGCGCTAGGCGCGGCGGTCTCGGTCGTCGCCTTCGCGTCGAACAATCTGCGGTTGGGCCTTTCCGCACTGGCGGTCGTCCTCGCTACGGGCTTTGCAAGCATTTTGGCCTACCTTCGCCGCAGTGCCAGGATCGCCGCCACTGTCAACCGGGCCCGTAAGCAGGCCGAGACTGAGCTGCGCCGCAACGTGGAGGAGTTGGTGAACATAGCGAACAGCTCGGCCACCGCGGAGGATCTTCGCTGGATTCAGCACCGCCACGTCAAGCGAGAGAACGCTCTGCAACAGGCAGACCAGTCCGAACCGGTGGCGCTGACTGTCGGCCCATTGACCGCACCACTCGCCAGCGCCGCTACCGAGCCCACCGGCCAAGCAGTCAAACACCTGGTGGGGATCGGGTTGCCACCCGGGAACCTGGTGTCGGGCTTACCCGTATCCCCCCTGCTCCCCGGCGGGTTCACCAGCGCGGTGCTAGTCGGCCCGACCGCGGGGGTCGTGATCGACGAAAACGCCTTCACCCGCGGGCTCTGGAAAAGCCTTGGCCCAGACCAAGACAACTATCTGCTGTCGCAACTCACCGCCCTGCTCAAGAGCACCTCTCAGCGCGGTCTCCCGGTGGTGATCGTGCGCAGGCCGGATACCCCGGAGCATCTGCTCTTCACCCGCCAGGCCGGGACGGTGGTAGACGACCCCGCAGAGATCCCCTCTTCTGTTTTTGCCCGCATCCCCTAGGCCCATGCTGCGACCCACCTTGACCGTCCCACCCAGGCAGTTCCAGCGCCTGGGCGGGCGCATCAGCCCCGCGGCCTACCTGAAGGAGCAGCATGCCGAATAACTCTGTACCGCGGAACGGCTTTTCGTTCGTCGTCGACCTCTCTCAGTTCGACGCCGATGACGCCATCCGGCACCTCACGAGCCTGGCGGGCGCGCTCCGGGGGCACCCTTTCTCACTGATTGCCATTGTGGACAGCGCCCCGGAATCCGTCGCTGACCTGGAGAACCTGACGCTGGTCGAAACCGGCACCGAGCTCAACCCGGTGAGCCGAATCGGCCTGGCGATGCAGCTGGTCAGCAGTCCGTTCTGTGTCGTGTCGTCCACCGCGGTGAACCTGAGCCCCGGAACGGTCGATGCGTTATGTTCCGCGCTCACCCGTTACGGGCTCGTAGACCTCACCGTCCCCACCGCGTGGTCCCTGGGTTCGGGGTGTCGTGCGGCCTCGTCCCGGACGGTCATCTTCGGGATGAGCACCCGCCTGTATCGCATGCTGCGGGGCTTCGACCTACGAATCCGCACCGTGCGGGACGCCTACACCGATCTGTGCCGTCGCGCCCGGGCTTGGGGAGAGGAAACGACCTGCATGAACGGCACCGAAACAGACTGTGCCGTCGAACCACCCCGTATCGAACTGACCTCACCCCAGGTTTTCAACTTCAACGCCTCACAAGCCACTTTCGTCAACCTGCCCCGCTGGCTCTATCGTCCGTTCAGCGGCGACCCCGTGGTGAGCCTGATCCGGACCGGGCGGAGCACCCAGAAATCCGGGTACGAAGCAGTCGCAGCGCAGTCCTTCGACGATTACGAGATCGTGGACGCCAACGGCTGCGACCCGGCCGCCCTAGAGCGGGCTATCCGTCAGGCCCGCGGCGACATCATCGCCATCGTCGGTCCGGGCTGCGTGACCCCGCCGTGGCGGCTCATGGAACAGCTCCAGCCCTACCGGTCGAAACGGAGCTACTGTGTCGGCGCCGCCGCCTTCCTGCGCAAGAAGAACGTTGTCGCGGTGCCCGCCACACCCGAGGCGCAGCCTTTGACCGGGCCCGACCCCGCCGGATGGGGCACTCTGCTCGCCCACCGGGAGGTCTTCCTTAGGCTGCTGGGCGGGGCCCGGCCAGACGAGTTCGGCCGGGTCCAGACCCGTCAGGTCGTGGCGGCCGCGAGCTCCTGGCCCGGCGACGGCGGCGAGACTGCCGAACCGGGCGTGGCTCAGCGCGTTCTGCCTTATCTCGGCGGCTATGAGTCGTCCGCCTTGATGCTGTTCGACCAGTATGCGGTGGGCCGCATTGACTACATCGGCGCCTACGATCGGATCGCGGCCGTAGCGACGATCTATGACGACCAGCGCAAACCGGTACGGGAGATGGCCGCCGTGCACAGCCCGAGCCAGCAAGACATCGAATGCCTCTCTCGCTTGGGTCTGCCCTTCGAGATCATCGTCCCGCCCCCAGGCAGAGAACCGGCCGCCGCACTGGTCGGGGAACTGCTGAAGAAGCGATTCAGGCAGGCCGTATCGATCCGCCCTCTTCCCGGCTACCGGCTCTTGGGCGAAGAACAGCAACCGGAGCACCACCTGCTGTACCTCAGGATTCCCGGCGCGGCAGAAGGATGGTTTGCTCTCGCCGATGCCCCGCCGGGGACCGGGTCACCAATCGTGACCACAGCAACAATGTTCAGCGCACAGGGACAGATCTGGGAGCAAGAGTGAAACCGCTACGCATACTCCTCCCCGTACACACGGTCGCAACCTGGGGCGGGCTCCAGGACTGGACGGTGGGCATGGTGAAAGGCCTCGCCACCCGCGGAGCGGACGTTTACATCGTCGCGAACAATCGGCGGATCGTCGAGGAGTGTCAGGGTTTCGCCAGACACTCCTTCCTGGTCGATTGGGGATCCTGGCGCGGCTCGGTACAAGAAATCCTGACGGCCTGCGAGTTCGATGTTATATTCACCCAGCCCTACGCCTCGCGAGAACTAGCTATTGAACTTCGACGGCGCACCGGCGTACCGATCGTCCACATGTTCCACGGCAATAACTCTGATTTTGCTTATGGCTGGCACGATGAGATAGCCAAGTTCCTGGTCGCCAGCAGCTCACTCATCCCCATGCTGACGAAGTTCTGCGGGGTCAAAGACACCCCAATCGAGGTCTTACCTAACGGCGTCCCAGATTCTCTATTCGACACCCCTCCGATGAGCTACCAGGCGAGGATCGACAAGGGAAGCTACGACTTCGTGCTGGCTGCCCGGCTCATGTCCGACAAGCTCTCTCAGGTTGATGGCCTGATCTCCCTGATCTCTTCCTTGCTGCGGTCGAGGAAGATCCCCCGGGCTACCGTGCACCTCATGGGTGGCGGGCCTTCCAAAGAACACTTCTTGGCCCGGCTCGGTGCCTTCGTCTGCGAGAACCCACGGGTTGAACTCAACTATCATGGCTGGGTGAGCCCGGAGGAGGTCGTAGACCAACTTCGTTCAGCGATATTCTCTGTCGCAGGAGGGGTCACTGGCGCCCAAAGCATAGCCGTCGGCACACCCTGCCTCGGCGCAGGAGCTAGAGGAATCTGCGGAGTGTCCACCCCAGCCAATATTGACCGGATTCTAGGCAGCAATTTCGGCGACCACAGCGCTCTGACAAATATGCCCCCAGAAGAGATCGAGCGCGACTACCAGTGGATATGCGAACCCGAGAACTTCCACGCCTTCCAGGAATACTACGTCCCACTGATGCGCAAAGAACGGACCCACGGCGCCATCGCCGAACTCGCGCTCAGACAGCTATCCGAGGTCGTGTCTCGCTGACTTGGTTCCGGCGGCCCTACGGTTCCGCGCTTGGGCGGTTCCCGTCAAGCCTCGACAGCCGGTCGTGTGTCACTCACTCCGAGACGTGGTTCACGCGAGCCACACCCTCGACATTGAGCCGCATAAGCGAGACGTGTCCACGATTCGCGGAGAAACCCAAAGTCGGGTCGAGGTTTCTTCACCACGCGCACACCCTGGCTGCTGGACGCTTGCGCCACCTTTCTTCGCCCACGAAGGAGCGTCACTGACGGGTGGTGTCGGCTAAGGCTTTGGCCAGCATCCGCCGGATGCCTGCGGTATCACCAGAGCGCGCCTTCCAACGGATCGCCAACTTGTCTAGCGGGCTTCCGGGAAGTGTCACCGCCATGATGGGTGTGACACTTCCTCGGTAGTCGGAGACCTTAGATGGCAGGAATGGTGAAGCCACCGGGAACGGGCCCGTGCTGATGTCCGTTACCAGCAACGCCGAATAATCGCTGCTTCGCCTCAGGAAGCTTCGGAACGGCAACGGATTCTTCACCTGCACCCGTTCCTCCAAGCCAAGCGCCTTCGCCGCCCGACGCACGGATGCCGCCGTGGTGGAGTAAACATCCAACGAGATTCGTGACGCCTCCTCCTTCGGCATGGAAGACCATGCCTCGAGAAACTCCCCGGCGCCCCGGTTCGGGTAGAAGTTGCCGAAGTACCCGATCCTCAGCTCATCAGACGATGCCGTCGAATCAGCTGCATAATACTCAGCGGGAAGGGTCGGGTGAGGCGATATGACGCTCTTGGCCGTCAGCTTCTTGCGGAACTCCTCCGGCACGTCTCGAATCATCACTTCGCACTGCTGCTCGTTGGTGAACACCAGCGTATCGGCCAGGAAGAAGGGAACGAACTGAGCCCACTCCAGCAGCGTCCGGCGCGAGCTGAGGAAACGTCTCTCCTTGGGCGGCAGGGCCTCCAGGATCTCTGTACGGTAATTACTCAGCGGCAAGCTCGGGGAGCTCCGCTGCCCGCCCTCAACCGTCCAGAGGATGGGATCAGAAAACTCTGCTTCCCAGCGCTGAGCAAAGGATCGGACCTTGACCAGAGCCGCCAGAAAATGGGAGTGCGGCCACATCGATCGGGAGTACACCGACTCGTAGTGGTGCCCGCGAAAGGCCAAAACCTCACTGCCCAGTTCAACGAACTCAGCGACCGATTCCCATCGCGAGAAAGCCACCAAGGTACGCGCGACGAAGTGAAAATTCACGTACGGCGCGACAAGTTCAGCCAAACTTGGATCTACGCTCCGATGAGCACTCAGATCGGCCGATATCACGTCGATCCGACTGCCGTTGAGCACCACCCGCTTAGCCACCGTGACTGCGCTGCCATCGTTGAAGGGTGGAAAGTTGTACGCGACAACTAGGCGCTGGCTTGTCATCTCACCAGACCCAAGCTCACACATTCGAGCAGCCGAGCTGCCCGGTCAAAGAGATCTGGACGCTCCGCCCGCAGCTTCGGAAATGACAGCGTGTTGATGTGAAGCTGCTCGGCGCTCAAGACCACGGCAGCCAACGCCGCCAGCAGAACTGGGCTAGAGTCACCTGGCAGGGCAAAGAAGCTTGCGTTGGACGCGAGTTCCACCCACTCGGGCCGGACAGCAGTGCCCGTCGACGGTCCGACCATGGCGATCGGCAACGCTCCCGGGAGGGACTCGTGCACGTCTCCCAAGACCAGGCATGCGGACCTGCTGCCGCGAGGAAGGAAAAGCCCTCCCGTACGTACCGGTCCAGGGGATACCCACACGTTATCCACCGCGTACCATTCGGTGATCCGCTGAGCCGTCAAAGCCGAGATTGGCTTCTGAAAGTCCATCCGCCCAGCCGACCAATGTGAGAAGGCAAGTGCTCCAGCCACCGCAATCCGGTCAGAACTAGTGGTTTCGTATGGCCAGTCCACCCGCAGCGTATTGACCGGAGGAAGCCCATCGAAGTCGACGACTTCAGCTTTCAAACTCGTCCATCGGGGCGAGGCCGGAAGGTAATCGATTTTCATCAGGCACCTGCCTCCTTTGCTTCGGGCAAGAACAGTCTCATGGGCATCTCACCTTGACTGATACGACCGAGCACGCCAATGACCACCTCGGCCGAGCATGTGGTTGTCCTAGCCAGGACAAAGTACTGAGGAGACTCACCGTCGGTCGACACCATTCGCCCGAAAGCGGTGGTGACCTCAGCCATCGTGTGAAGCTGTTGGACAAGGTCTTTAGCCAGCGCCTTAGATGCAGGCTGAGCGACGATCCACCAGGTCGGTGTGCCCTCGCCATAGACGGACTCGTACTCTTCGACGAGCTGCCTCTCACCTCGTAGCGACTCGGTGCTGCGGCGCGCTCCGAAAGTGAGTCGGGCGTCGGCCTCGGCAGCGAACGAATACAGCTCCGCCAAGCATTCCAGGCCGTTGCCGAAGACCCTCACCGTCTGCCTCAACGGCCCCTCATCCAGGTCTGAGACGGTCACCGTCGAAGCCTGCCAACCCTGCAGGCGGCCGGAGATGCGCCTCATGTCCTGGCTCAGGTTCTGCCCGACCAGCTCCACGCTCACGAAGTAGCTATCCCGGTTCGTGATCGCCTGAACGGACGGGCTGAATTGGATCTTCTCGGGAGTAACCTCCGGGATCGTGATGCCGCTCAGGCTAGCTCTGACCCGCCCATCGCTGTCTTGCCGCGATACCGCGATCTGAGTCTTTTCCTCGTGTTCGGGGCCAACCAGCGCGTGCCGGAGCACATCGCCGATCGCTACCCACGGCGCACCGGACTCAGCGACCGCGACAACAAGATCATCCCAGCTGGTAGCCGGGTAGATCCCCGCAAGCAGGGAAGCACGAATCAGGCTCCCGCCAACAGCGAACGGCATGAAATGGGCCGTCGGCTCGTGCCGCGCCCCAGCGATATCGATCACGGTCGACGACGAGACGTCGCTGACCAGCCCTGTGTTGGCAGGCGCCGCGTCGAGGAGCTTCTCCAGACGATTCGGTTCCCAGATCTCCCCAGAAGAAGCCACGGCGACGTAGCAGCCTCGAGCCATCAGCCCAGCGGGTGCCGCCCATGGAACGACACGAATCCTCTTGTCAAGGGCAGTTAACGCATTATTCGCGCCGAGGACCAGCACCTCAATGTCACTAACTGTCTGATTCAGCACGCCGATCAGCGTGCCCAGCACAGCGTCCTCATCGGCGCTGTGCGGAATGACGACGCTGACAATAGGAACCATTTCACGCGGCAGATAGCGGGCCTGCCTGCGGTTACGAACACAGGTGAGGTCGTTGGTGTGAATGGCTCGGTTGTGTGCGATCGCTTCCTTCGCTTGGACTGAGCGTTGCGCGGCCAAGGCTGTGGAGGGGTGCCAGATGTGATACATCGCCACGCCAGGTTCGTCCAGCCAGTTGACCCGAGCACCGAAGCGTTGAGCGCGTCTGGCGAAATCGATGTCCTCTCCACCGTAGGTGTGCATCCGCTCGTCCCAACCACGCAATGTCTCCCACATAGCGCGCTGGACTGCGACCAGCCCGCCCATGCCCCACCGTGGGCGGATCTGAGCGATCTGGGCGAACCGGTCCCAATCAGTGCCCTCCCGGCGCACCGTCTCGTGGCCATAGCCGCATGGGAGGTCGCGACATTGCAAGATGCAAATCTGCTGCGGGTGGGCCGTCACTTCCTCGACCGCACGGGTCAGTGCCTTCGGGGTAAACAGCATGTCCGCATCGGTGGCAAGAATCACGGCTCCGCGACTGGCAGCAACACCACCGTTCAACGCACGGGACCGGGACCAGCCGCCGTCGGTCTCAACCCTGGCGCAGATCGCGCCGACCGATTCGACCACCGCACGAACCTCGTCGTGATCGCTGCTTCCGTAGTCACATACGATCACCTCATGCTCGATATCCCTCAACGAGCCATGAATGCTTTCGATCGACAGCGCGAGTCGTTCCAGACCCCAGTCCTTGAAACCGATTACGGCCGAGACCATCGTCACGACTCTTCCTCCCCCCTCGCTCGCAACACTTCATATTCACGCGGCTTTGAGCCGGCGCCGATCACCGCAACCCCAAAGTAGCCGGAGGCATCGTCTTTCTTACGCCACGGCCTCACCCTGACCTCAACCTCATCGACCGCGGTATCACCAGACCACGAGACCCTCAGCAGGCCAGCTTCTCTGCTCGGATAGACGAAGTAAGCGTCGAAAACCGTAGACCAGCGAGGCCGCTCTCCAATCGGCCTCAGCATCTCCCCATCGGCATCACGGCACAGTATCGTGACCACATAGTCACGCTCGCTGTCCAGCGCCTCGGTCTGCTGGATAGCAAAGATCAAGTCGCGGACCTCCCCGACCGGGTGCCAACGGAAACAAAGAACGCCATCACCCTTAGCAACCATCGTCATACTCCTGTCCACAGCGTTGCCCCCTCGGCACCACCACAATACTCCTTCACATCATGACCCTTCGCCCGTAGCCACGCCTACATCGCCACGGAAGGGAACCACCACGAAGCCCTCGCCGCCGATCTTTGAGGCCGACGCCGACCTGCTTCCCGCAGATGTTCACCCACCGGCCACCATTCATCAAAATACACTTGCGCTCGACGTAGACAGGGTCCCCGATTAGCGAAACATCGGCGTAGGCGAGTCTGATTGATACGCCGCCGCAAGGATTGTGCGCATAGCTGACATGTCTGCCGGTGAGCAAAAAGAGAGCGCTCCTGCAGGAATACCCGACAAAGCCCTGCTGCTCGATAACTAAACAAGGCCTCCGAGCCGAACGGAGCCGCGGCGGATGCGAATAAAAGCCGCCGATAGGCAACAGCTTACCCGCGCGATCCGCAAAATGCCTCAGCTCGGACCGAACCTTTCTCGCCGACTCCCCCACATCCGTGCATGCTGCTGAAGCGAGAGACCAGGCCAAACGCATCTGAGCAGATGGTGATAGTAGACCAACCCACCGTGATTGATGCTCAGAGCAATACTCGCCGACTGCTCTATCATCGCCGAATCGGACATAGCGGATCACCACCAGATCCCGCCTACCAACATTGACGACCGGGCGATCAGGAGTATCGAAGATGGCCAGAGCAGACACCAGCGCGACGTGACCATGAGACCGACGACAGGTTTTAGCATAACTTAGGATGGATTCCAGATCAGGCTCCGGCAGAAAGAAAGCCGATTCCGGCAAACCAGCGCCGTCGCTGTGAGGCAGGGCAGCAATCGCACTTACTGCCTTCCTCCGGCCAGCACTGACGTGATCGATAAGGTTCACACAGATCGCTCGATCTGACCACGCCTCCGACTGTGCAGGGAGCCAGAGAGAACGCAGAATCTCACCTACCACCCAGATCACTCGCGCCTCTCGGCGAACCAACAAGAAATCTCCTAGAGAGCATCTCCAAAGCACTCCACTTTGAGGCTCCTGACCGCCCAGAGAGGCCCACACCTGAGGCCGACCTGAGCGAAAGACCATCTTCCACGGAAAACGACGGGCAAACACCCAGTTCAGCCTCAAGAACTGAATGACCCACGGGTCTAATTCTTGATCGGCGGCGGGGACATACCGAGCGCTCAGATAGCGATCCGATTGCACACAGCCGAGCTTGCGAACCTTGATCCTCTCCCCGCACGGACGCCGCTCAGCTTGATAAACACCAGGACCAGTCAACACGAACTCCTACTCTCGGGAAGCCCCAGAGTTTGGATCACATGTCCCAGCAGAATATTTGGGTCGATCTGGGTCTATCCAGAAGAAACTGTGCGGGCCTGACTTTTTAGCGCCAAGTTTTCCGAATTATCCTCTACGAACTAGCTTACTAGCCCAATCAATACAAGATTGATATTGTCCTCGCATAGCATAGCCGACGCTTGCCAGTCTGGTCAAGCGCTCACTGACGCTTAGCTGTAATGCGCAGCAACCTGGATGTTTACCTCGCCTGGGCGAACTGACGTCACGCCCTTGACGTGCGAGCATCGAGCGGCTGCCGTACACAATGATCCGCCGGAGAACGGGGGCATCGCGCGGCTGATGAAGGAAACGCCCTCGTCGATGTTGAACCAGCGAGCCTGCCCCACTGCGCCCTCCGCTCAAGGTTGCCCTAGTGGAAGCTCCAGCACAGTTTCTTTGTCCGCACTGGGGCTCCTCTGTGGAAGCTCTGGGCTTCCACAGAGGAGCCTGGCGTCACGTTCTGTTTGGTGGGGCATCAGAGAGAGTACACCCCGCTTGCCGACCCCGTGGCAGGCTGTGGCCTGTGCTCATTAGTGCTCATCGCGCGACGATCGGCCGGGCACCCTGGAGCCGGCCGGCCTAGCTCAGGCTCGGTCAGCTATCGAGATCCGCCGCCTTCCCACAATGACCTGCCCACTGCTCACACCTCAGGACACTCATACTCTTTCGTCGGAATAGGCAGCCGCCGATGATCCTCAATCCCATCGACGACCAGCACTAACATCGTCAGCAGATGCCACATTATGGTCGGCCACCGCGGCGCCTCGTCCCGCAACAATCCGTTCAGCTTGTCGAAATTGATGAGCCCATCCGGCGCTGCCAGCGCGCGCTCTCGGATGGCCTCGAATACCTCGGAGCGGTAGCCAGGATGCATCAGCCATTTTGCCTCATGGCGACGCTGCGCCAACTCGACCTTCATCGAGAACCGGGCGGCCCAGGTGTCTCGGACATGGGATGGCATATCCGCAGCTGGACCCTCACTCTCAAAGCGCCACCGACTCCCCTCGATCGGCACATCCACCAGTTGCGGGGCAAGTTGCAGAAGCACGTCAAAGAACATCCGCTCGGTCCAGCGAATAGCAGGAGCAATCCGCAACATGCTCAGCACCACCCGGTTGTCTAGCAACGGATCCGCAACGTGAGCCCTCAGACGTTCCCCATTCCGGCGGGCTGCCACCCACCGCCGGTTCCGGTCCTGATGGTAGAGACGGTCCAAGACAAGGAACGGGTCTGACTCAGCCATAGCCAACCAAGGTCTTGCTCGCTCGCGCACGATCGCGTCACCCGAGGGATCAAACACCGAACCCTCACGGACCATGATGGTGTTGATAACGCCAGCCGCCCGTTCGACCGTCGGCGCCACGGGGTAGGTCGCAGCATAACCGCCACGCATGATCTCGCCGCCCACGCCGCTAGCCGAAACCCTGTTAACAAACTGACGATACGGCACCACGTTATCCCAGGCAGAGGATGTCAGATCAAACTGATCGAGAACTGTCTTCGCTTTCGCTACGGGATCCTCAGCCTTGATTAGAGTCGGGACCGGCGATGGCGGGGTAAACGTGTGTGGCCAGCCGAAACGTTCCGCGATGATGCGTGCGATGACCACATCCGGGTGGTCTGGCATACCAGAAGTTGAAGCGCTGAAGGTAGTTTCCGTCCAATGGCTGGCAGCCGCCGCGATCAACCGGCTGTCCCGGCCACCTGAGATCGGGAGGTTACACACCCCGGAAGCAACCATAGGGCGGCACGCATCTACTAGAGCGTCGGCGAGCTGCGCAAGAATCTCCGCGTAGTCACGATCCCCGGGCTGTAGTGCACTCTCGGTCTGGAACCAGGTCCGTGTGCTGACCCCCTCGCCAGTAAGCCTGAGCAGTTCGTGCACACCCATCGCCTTCACGTCCTCGAAGCAGGTGTCGCGGCCGAAGTAGTGGCTTTGGTTGCCGTAATGCCGAAGAGAAGCCAGATCCCAGCTGCGGGGCTTGCCCGTTAGGGCCTCTCGCACATGCTCAACTAGCGCCAGCCGGTTGCTGACTAGCCAGTGGGCACCGGCCTCTGCCCAGAAGACGGGATACAGCGCAGCTGCGTCGGTGACCACGTCGATACCGGCGTCGTCGGCCCGGATCCCCAGGAACGCCCCCGGCGCGCGACGCAACGCACTCTCAGAGAATCCGTAAGAGCCGGTTATCGTGTCGAGGCTGATCCCGAAGCTCGATAAAACTAACCCTGCCTCGCGCTCCCCCGTCAGCACAGGTTCGGAAGCCCCCTCATTCGAGGCCAACCAGATAGCCGACCTTCTCTCCGGGGACCACCAAGACTCTGTCGAGCACTCGCGATCGAAGTCGATCACCGGAAAGTACTTAGCCAACGCAGCACAGACGATCCGGTCGAGCTCCTTCTCAGGCAGCAGCCGATCTGCTTGACCGATCCGACGTTCGCTCTTCCTGACCAGCGCAAGAAACAGTTGCACGACAACCCCCGTAGTCTTTAGGCGATTCCAACCTAACACGTCCTCGCCCTAAGCGGGCCTACTCTATCTCGCCAGGCGGCATCAAGACGAAAACAGCCCGTTGAAGCGAGTGTCGGCCGGAACATTTGTCAACTAAGGCTGGTACCGGCGCCGCGAGGCGCAGAGCGCTGGGCGCCAGAGGCATGGCTCTCAGAGGTGTTTCGCCTCTTCGAATAGCTCGAGCGCCTTCTCGGGTTCGTCCTTGGCGACCGCCCAGGCCCATTTGCGGTAGTGCAGGGCAACTGTTTCGGCGGGGCCGTCGGCGATCAGCTCGCCCTCGTGCAGCCAGACCGCCCGGCTGCACATTTCCTCGATGGTCTTCGCGGCGTGCGAAACCAGGAAGATGGTGCCCGCCCCGGCCCGCAGCTCGTCGATGGCTTTCTTCGCCTTCTCGGTGAAGCCAGCGTCGCCGGTGCCGAGGGCCTCGTCGATCAGCAGGATCTCGGGTTTGACGGACGCGGCGATGGCGAACCGCAGGCGTGCCCCCATGCCGGAGGAATAGGTGTTCATCGGGCGGTGGAGCGCCCGCCCGATGCCTGCGAGTTCGGCGACCGCCGGGGCGGTGGCGCGAGCCTGGGCCGGGGTGTAGCCGAGCGCCAGCAGGCCGAGATGGATGTTCTTCGCGCCGGTCAGGTGCGGGATCAGCGCCGCGTTCACCCCGAGCAGCGTCGGCATCGCGGTCGCCCGGACGGAGCCGGAGGTGGGTGGCTCGATGCCCGCGATGGTGCGCAGCAGCGTGCTCTTGCCGGAGCCGTTGGTGCCGACGATCCCCACGTGCTCGCCCTCGTAGACCCGCAGCGTCACGTTCTTCAGGGCGTGCACATCGGCGCGGTAGGGCAGCCCGAAGACCCGACCGAGGCGGGCGCGGAACCGCCGGTTTTCTGGCACGTCGCTGAGGTCGTCGGTGGTCGGCCGGTAGACCACGCTGAGGTCGTCCACGACGACCGAGAGGTTACTCCAAGGCGTTACGGGCATATTTCACCTCCGCCTGCCAGAAGAAGATCATGCCGATGACCAGGGAGCCAAACGCCCAGGCCGACAGCTGCCACCAGAGCTCGGGTGCGGGCACCCGGTTGTAGAGCAGGATTGAGCGGCAGGCATCCAGCACAAGGAAGATTGGGTTGTTGCGCGCGATGACGTTCAGCGGGGGGTGAGCGTCGAAACGTTCCACCGCGAACATCACCGCGGAGGTGTAGAGCAACAGCCTCATCAGGTAGGGGACGAGGTGGCGCAGGTCGGGAAGCCGGGCGCCCAGCCGCGCCGCGATCAGCCCGAACCCGAGGTTGAGCGCGGTCTGCAGCCCAAGCAGCGGCAGGAAGTACAGCCAGGCCCAGCCGAGGGTGCCGTAGGGGGGCACCACGAACAGCAGGATCGCTAGGGCGTACAGCACCGGCAGCAGGCCGATCAGCTCCCGCCACACCACCGCGACTGGGAGCGCCGCCCGCGGGAAAGCGAAGGCCCGGATGAGGCCCCGCCCATCGTCCACACAGCGGACGCAGTTACTCACCACCCGCGAGGTGAAGGTGAACATGAACATGCCGATGATGAGGTAGCCGAAGAAGTTCGGGATCCCCCGGCCGCCCGCGAACAGCACCCCGAAGATGAAGAAATAGACCAGGCCGTCCAGCACCGGCGCGACGATCAGCCAGAGGTTGCCCAGCAGCGTCCCCTGGTGCTGCCCCATGGCCTGGGCCCAGCCCTGCATGGAAATGAAGTGCCGCCGCTGCCACAGCTGCCCGAGGTAGCGGTGCAGCGGGGGGCGGGCGCTGACCGGGCGCAGTGCGGGGGCTTCGCCGCGCTGGGCCCGGGCTAGGGCAACGTCGTCGGGGATGAACCTAGACATGGCAGATGTCCTGATAGATCTGGCGGCAGCGGGCCGCGTTGGCGGGCCAGGTCCGGCCCGCGGCGAACCGGCGCCCATTCGAGGCCAGCCGGGAGCGCAGGCCCTCGTCGGCGGCCAGTCGGCCGATGGCCTCGGCGAGGGAGTCGGCGTCGCCTGGCGTGGTGAGCAGCCCGCTGCCCGGAGTTTTCGCGAGTTCGGCGAGCGCGGGCAGGTCGCTGGCGATCACAGGGCGGCCCAGCGCCATCGCCTCGATCGGCTTCAGCGGGGTCACGACGCGGGTGACCGCGAGGTCGTGGCGGGGCACGGCGAAGGCGTCCAAGGCCTGGTGCCACAGCGCAGCCCGGTCGCGAGGCTGGCGTCCGGGCAGGACCACGGCATCGCCCAGCCCGAGAGCTTCGGCCTGGGCGGCTAGGCCGGGCCGGGACACCCCGTCACCGGCGATGGCGCAGCGCACGTCGATGCCGTTGGTACGACAGCGCGCGACAGCGTCTAGCAGCACATCGAATCCTTCATAGCCGACCAGGGACGAGACCGATCCGACCCAGACGCCTTCTGCGGGGAGTCCGAGCTCAACCCGGGCTTGACCTGGGGAGAGGTCCTGGTTGAGCAGGCTGGGATCGGTGGCGTTGGGCAACACGGCGATCCGTTCGGGCGGCACCCCCCGCGAGATCAGGTCTTCTCGCTGCACCTGGGACAGCACGATGACGGCGTGGGCGTCGGTGGCCAGCTCGGCTTCCTTGGCCCGCAACAGCCGGACGCGTTCGCTGATCGCTGCCTCGTCCCGAAGGGATTCGGGGCGGGAGGCGACCCAGGTGAGTTCCAGCTGGCCGCGCATCTCGTAGACCCAGGGCAGGCTGAAGCGGGAACTGAGCTCGCGGGCGACCAGCGCGTTGGTGTAATCGGTGGTGCAGTGCAGGACGCCGGGCCGGATGCGGGTGAGGAGCCGCGCGGCGGCTTCGGTGTGGGCCGCGACCCGCTCGTCGAGCCGGACCGGGAGGCGCCAGGCGGGCAGCCGGTGGTAGGGGATTCCGTCCACGACGCTGGTCAGCGGCGAGCCGAGGATTCCGACTGTGGTGGGGTACCCGATCCTGGTGGCAGCGTTCACCTCGACCCCGGCGGCGCTCAGGGCGGTGAGCATCTCGTGGCTGCGGACGGTGTAGCCCGAGCGGGTGTGGGGCAGCGAATTGGTTAGCAGGAACAGCGCGGAGCTGGGATGCCCGCGGTGGCCGCGGGACCGCTGGGCGGCGGGGGCCAGAACGGCCCGCTCGGAGGCGAGGCGGGCGGCCAGCCGCGAACCGGGCGGCGCGGCGTCCGCGGCGGCGCTGAGCGCCCCCGCCTGGGCCAGGTCCTGGGCCCGCAGCCGGGGTGGGTCGTTCGCCTCGGCTCGGAACATGCCGAGTTGGACCGCCAGGCGACGGGCCAGGCGACGGCGCCAGCCGGTCGCCTGGGACATCCCGGACAGGGCGTCGCGGGCCTGGTCGGGCTGGTCGGCGAGAAACCATCGGTAGGCCGCGAGCAGGCCATCGTGGTGGCGGCCCGGCGGCCCGACCAGTTTCAGGCGGCGGGCGACCTGGACAGCGAAATGCAGCGGGTCCTCCATGAGCCCACGCACACTCGTGTCCAGCGCGAGCACCACATCGGTGAGCCGTCGCCGCAGCGGCACGATCATCGGCCGCTGCCTCGCAGAACGGAGCGCAGCGCGGTGGCGTACCAGTCGGCGAGTTCGTCCCGGTCGGTGTTGGTGCTGAGCCACTCGGAGGCGCTGGGCCGGATGAGCCGGGACCGGTCGGCCGCCAGCGAGGTCCAGAGCCGGGCCAGCGCGGTGGGGTCTTTCGGCGGGACGACGTCCCCGGCCTGGGTGACGGAGACCAGCTCGGCGGTCTCCCCGGCCGCGCTGGCGCTGATGTGGCGTCCGGTGGCCAGTGCCTCGTAGAGCTTGGACGGGACCGTCATGGTCAAGGGGGGCCACTCCCGCAGCATCACCAGCAGCGTGTCCGCCCAGAGGTAGTGCTCCCCGACCTCGGAACGCGGCACCCGGCGGTGGAACTCGACTGGCGCGTTCAGCTGGTCGGCCAGCGCCCGAACCGCCTTCAGCTGGGCGCCGTCGCCGACGATGCGCAGCCGGATCGCCGCCCCAGCGTCCTGGGCGAGGGCGGCGGCCCGCACCGCGGTGGCCAGGTGCTGGGCCCGGCCCACGTTGCCGAGGTAGAGAATCCGCAGCTCCCCTTCCGCGGGCGGCGGGGGGTAGCTGCCGGTGGGGGCCGACGGGGCGTTGCGGATGCACAGCACCCACCCTGGCACCCGGGACCGGACGGCGTCGGCGTAGCGGACGGATGTCGTGACGATGAGGTCGCTGCGGCGCTGGAGCCGACTTACCCATCGGCCGAGGACGCCGAACGCAGTAGCGAGGACGCGTTCCCGGAGCCCGGGTTCCCGGTCTGGGTGGATACCGTCCTGGTTCCACTCCCGCCAGGATTCGAGCAGTTCCGGCCAAGCATCTCGCAGGTCACACACCAGCGGACAGCGGTAGCGCAGGGCTAGCATCCGAGCGAGGGGCAAAGTGGTGAGCGGCGGGGCGGTGGCGATGATGACGTCTGGCCGCCGCCGGTTCCGGCGGGCGAAGAGGGATTTCGCGGCGACGAGCGCCTCGTTGGCAAGCCGGTTGAGGATGCCAGCCCCGGACACCATGTTCGGGACGCGGTTCACCACCAGCCCTGGGATGTCCCGCTCGATACTGCTGGTTCCCCAGGTCGCGGTCAGCACCTCGACCTGGAAACCACGCTTCAGCAACCCTGCTGTCAGCCAGGCCCATCGGGTGGCCGGAGCATTCTCCTCCGGCGGGAAGTGCTGGCTGAGCAGCAGGGCCAGCGGTCTTCGCCCTGTCGCGGCGGTGGTGAGCTCAGCCACGCTAAGCTTCTACGTCCCCGGCGAAATCCGGCAGGCGGGTGCCGACGCCCAGCATCTGCGCGACCGCGGCGATGGATCGTTCCGTGGCGTGCCCGTCGCCGTAGGGGTTGACGGCGTTCGCCATGGAGGCGTAGGCCCGCGGGTCTTCCAGCAGGCGCGCCACCTCGTCGACGATCCGGTCCTCCTGGGTGCCGATTAGCCGGACGGTTCCGGCGGTGACGGCTTCGGGCCGCTCGGTGTTGTCCCGCATTACCAGCACGGGCTTACCCAGCGACGGTGCCTCTTCCTGGACGCCGCCGGAGTCGGTCAGGATCAGCTTGGCGTGTTTCATCACCTTGGCGAATTCCCCATAGGGCAGGGGTTCGGTGGCGATGACGTTGTCGCAGTCCTGCAGCTGGGGCAGGATGGCCTTCCGTACGGTCGGGTTGCGGTGGGCGGGCAGGACGATCACCAGCTCGGGGTAGCGGTGGGCCAGACGCCGCAGCGCTCGCCCCACTCCCGACATGCCGGCCCAGTTCTCTCGGCGGTGGGTGGTGACCAGCAAGTAGGGCACCTGGTCGGCTACCGCCTGGGCGAGCCTCGGGTCGGTTTCGATCTCGTAGTCGTGTGACACGGTCTGGAGCAGGGCATCGATCACCGTGTTCCCGGTGACGGCGATATCGTCTGGGCGGAAGGATTCCCTAATCAGGTTTTCTTTCGAGCCCGGCGTTGGAGCCAGGTGGAGCGCGGAAATCTGCGAGGTGATGCGGCGGTTCGCTTCCTCAGGGAAAGGAGAGGCGATGTCGCCGCTGCGCAGCCCAGCTTCCAGGTGCACCACGGGGATGTTCCGGTAGAAGGCGGCCATGGACGCGGCGGCAGCGGTCGAGGTGTCGCCCTGCACGATGACCGCGTCCGGCGCATACTCTTCCAGCACTGGGTCGAGCCGCGAAAAGGCTTTCGCCATGAGGCCGTTGAGCGGCTGGCCCGGCTCGAAAACGTTGAGGTCGCAGTCCGGTGTGATGCCGAAGACTTCGTTGACCTGGTCCAGCATTTCGCGGTGCTGGCCGGTGGTGATGGCCACAGATTCGAAGCGCGAATCATTCTGCAGCGCCTGGATTACAGGAGCGACTTTGATGGCTTCCGGGCGCGTTCCGTACACAGTCATGATCTGCATGGTTCCCCAACGTCTTCCTGAACTCTTCGCGAAAGCGCGGCTGCGACTCCGTCAATGCCCCGCGGTCCGACTCGTTTCCCCAGGCGAAATTATAGGCAGATGACCCCGAGCTGGCCTAAAATTCGAGTCACTTTGCCCGCGCCTCCCTGCGGAAAGATGACGTTACCCATTGTCACAGGGGTGTCGCTGGGGAAAAATGGCCCTCGTGGTACCTGTCGTCGGGCGCGCATGAGCGGACCACCGGCTCGAGTGCGGTAGCCTGTACGCCGCAGGGGCGCGATTCAGGAAGAGGGTGCTATGGCTGCCGGGCAGGTAATCGCAGTAATCGGATTGGGGTACATCGGATTGCCGACTGCGGCGATCCTAGCGGCTAGGGGGGCCAACGTCGTCGGGGTCGACGTCTCGGACCGGCACGTGGACGCGGTCAACGCTGGCACGGTCCCGTTCGTCGAGCCAGACTTGGCCGAGCACGTCGCGGCGGCGGTCGCCGCGGGCCGCCTGCGGGCGCAGAAGGAAACGCCGAAGGCCGACGTCTACATCATCGCGGTCCCGACTCCGTTCACCGACAATCAGGAACCAGATCTGAGCTACGTCGACGCCGCGACCGACGCCCTAGCCGGGCACCTGAGTGGCGGGGAACTGATCGTCCTGGAGTCCACCTCCCCGCCCGGTGCCACCCGGCACGTCGCCGAGCGGGTGCTGGCGGCGCGTCCCGACCTGTCGATCGACGGTGCGGGCGGCAAGCCGGTGGTGGAGTTCGCGCACTGCCCGGAGCGGGTGCTGCCGGGGCGGGTCATGATCGAACTGGTCACCAACGACCGCATCGTCGGCGGGCTGAGCGCGTCGGCGGCTCGCCGCGCCAAGGAGCTCTACCAGACCTTCTGTGAGGCCGAGATTCACCTCACCGACGCCACCACCGCCGAGATGGCGAAGCTCACCGAGAACTCGTTCCGGGACGTGAACATTGCCTTCGCCAACGAGCTGTCGGTGGTGTGCGAGCGGCTCGACATCGACGTCTTCGAGCTGATCGAACTGGCCAACAAGCACCCGCGGGTGAACATCCTGCAGCCCGGCCCGGGCGTGGGCGGCCACTGCATCGCGGTCGACCCGTGGTTTATCGTCAGCGCGGCGCCGGAAGAGTCCAGGCTGATCCGGATGGCTCGCGCCGTCAACGACGACAAGCCGGCTTTCGTGCTTCGCCAGGTCGCGGAGGCCCTCGCCGGGGCTGAGCGGCCCACCATCGCGGTGTTGGGGCTGGCCTTCAAACCCGATATCGACGACCTGCGGGAGTCGCCCGCTCTGGCCATCGCCCGCAGCGTCGCCGAGGCCTACCCGGACGGGACGATCCTCGCGGTAGAACCGAACATCGACGAGCTGCCGCCGGTCCTCGCGGGACTGCCCAATGTCGCGCTGGCCAGCCTGGAGCAGGCCTTCGCTGAGGCTGACGCGGTCGTCCTGCTGGTGGACCACCGGGAGTTCAAGCAGCTCAAGGCCGAGGATCTCCCGGCCTGCCCGCTCGTGGACACCCGGGGCGTGTGGCGGACTGCCCGGGAGGTGTGAGCAGTGGAGATGAAGAAGAACATCGTCCGGCTGAGCACCAAGGTGTGGGTGGTGGCCCTAGCCGGGGTGCAGGCGCTGGCCCTAGGGCTGCTTGCCCTGAGCTCGCTGCGCTGGTTCCTGGCGGTCGAAGCGTGCGCGCTGCTGCTGCTCGGGGTGCTGGTCTCGTCCAAGTTCGCCGATGTGCTCGGCCAGCTCGCGGCCCAGCGGCGGCAACTCGACCGTATTCAGGCTGGCCTCGGTCGCGCCCAGTGGCAGCTACAGGAGGCCATGACGGTCCTGAAGAGCCCGCAGGGCCGGATGCAGCGGATGGGTGGACGCGCCGTTCCTTCCGGGCCCAGCGCAGCGGCGACGAGTGGCGACGGGGCCGGTCCGGTCGTCGGCCGGGCCGCGGGGGATTCTAGCGATTTCCGATCCCGGGAGGAGTTATTCCTGGACGCGGCCGGGTCGGCCGTCCAGCGGCTGGAGGCCCAGTCTTTCGCCGTTGTGCTCGGGTCCGGGCAACAGCTCCCCGAGTCGCTGGCGAAGGCGCGCCGTCTGACGCCCAGTTTCGTCACCATGCAGCTGGACAAGTTGCAGCCTGGCGGGGTGATCGTGGACGAGGCCGCCTTCGCCGAGGGACCCTGGGCCGGTGCCGACCGCGCCGGTGGGGAACACCTCGTGGCGAGCCTGCTTCAGCTGGTGGACTGGTGTAGCGACAACTCCGCTTCGCTGGTGCTGGTCCGCCGGGACGGGACGGTGGGAGAGAACACGGGGCTCATCCGGTCGTTCACGACGCTGCACGTTCCCCTGAGGAATGACCTTCCCGACGGCATCCCGGTCCCCGCGGTGGTGCGGGGAGCGCTCGACTTGGCCTCGGAAAAGCTCGAACTGGCCTCGAAAGAGCAAGCGGGATGACCGAGCAGCCGGGCCGCGTTGTCCGGGTGCTGCTGTATGGGGACGTCAACCTGAACCTGCTGGACGGGTCGGCGCTGTGGCTGACTTCAATGGCCCAACTGCTTCCCCTGGCGGGCTGCCAGGTGGACCTGCTGCTCAAGGCCCCGGTGGTGAACGACCGGCTCGTACGGCCGCTGCGCGACCTGCCCGGGCTGAACCTGCTGGACGAGCTCAGCGGCACGGGCCGGGAGGCCTACAGCACGCCGGAGGCCGCCCGCCGGATCGTCGAGTTATCCGGGCAGGGCTATGACCTGGTGCTGCTGCGGGGCCTGGCGGTGAACCAGGCGGTGGCTGGGGACCGGGCGTTCACGGGGCGGCTGTGGTCGTACGTGACCGACTACCCGCAGACCGCGGCCGAGTTCACCGAAGGGAAGCGAGACGAGCTGCGCAAGGTCGCGGCCAGCTGCCACGTGTTCTTCGCCCAGACCGAATCGAGCCGTTCCTACCTCGAGTACCACCTGCCCGAACTGGCCGGGAAGACGCTGCTGATGCCCCCGCCGATCCCGGGCTTCGAGGCCTCCGAGCCTGAGCCGGACAACCCCAGCCAGGTACGGATGATCTACGCCGGGAAGCTGGCGGAGCAGTGGCGCACCAAGGAGATGTGCGAGCTGCCCTCGCTACTGGCCGAGGAGGGGATCGCGGCGAACCTGACCGTCTTCGGCGATAAGTTCCACCAGGGGACATCCAAGAAGTCCTGGACCGGGGAGATGACCGAGGCCCTGGGGCTGCCCGGCGTCGACTGGCGCGGTGGCGTGGCCAGGGAGGAGATGCTGGCCGAGCTGGCCCAGTTCAACCTGGGCATGAGCTGGCGGGACCCAGAGCTCGACGCGAGCCACGAGTTGTCCACCAAGCTGCTGGAATACGGTTCCTGCGGGCTGCCGGTGCTGGTGAACCGCAACGCGCTGCACGAAGAGATCTTGGGCGCGGATTACCCGCTCTATGTCGAACAGGACGATCCGGTCGCGGCGATCCGGGGGGCTCTGGCCGAGCCGGGTTCCTTCGCCGAGGCGGCCCGGCGCTGCCAGCGGGCGGCTCAGCGCCACACCTTCCCGGTCGTGGCCGAGCGGTTCCAAGACTACCTGCGGGAATGGCTTCCCCGTCCCACGCTCAGCGTGGACCAGAAGATCACGGTCCTGGTGGCGGGCCACGACTTCAAGTTCTGCGGTGAACTGTTCGACCTGCTGAAGGCCGAACCGGCGGTGAACCTTTTGGTCGATCACTGGTCCGGCCTGCATCACCACGACCCGGGGACCAGCGAGAACCTGCTGAACCGCGCCGACGTCGTCATGTGTGAGTGGTGCGGCCCGAACGCGGTCTGGTACGCCAAGCACAAACGCCCCGGTCAGCGGCTGGTCGTCCGGCTGCACATGTTCGAGCTGAGCGCGCCCTGGATGAGCTCGCTCAACACGTCCGCGATCGACGCCATGGTGTGTGTCTCCGATTACTACGCCCGCACCACTGAGGCTGCCCTCGGCCTGGCGGAGGGATCGGTGCGGATGATCCCCAACACCATCCGGGTCAGCGACTTCGAGCGCCCCAAACAGGACGGTGCGCGGTTCAGCCTGGGACTCGTGGGGGTCGTGCCACTGCGCAAACGGCCGGACCGGGCGATCGGGCTGCTGCGGGAGTTGCTGGCCTATGACCACCGCTACACGCTGCGCATCCGCGGCCGCTTCCCCAACGAGTATCCGTGGCTGTGGCGCGACCCGCTCTACCGCTCCTATTACCAGGACATTTTCGACCAGATGTTGCACGACCCGGTCGTGGCTGGCCACCTGACCTGGGACTATTTCGGCCCCGACATGGCCAACTGGCTGCGCGGCATCGGCTGGGTGCTGTCGCCCAGCACGGACGAGAGTTTCCACATCGCCCCGCTGGAGGGGATGGCGTCGTCCGCCGTGCCGGTGATCTGGGAACGTCCGGGAGCGGAACAGATCTTCGGCAGCCACTGGGTGCGCCCGGACGGGGCGGCCGAGCTGGCTCGTTTTATCCACGAGGCCAATACCGGTGCCGGGTGGCAGCGCCTCGGGGCACAGGCCCGGCGGGAGGCGCGCCGCTACGACGTGGCAGAGGTTCAAAGATCATGGCGTGAGGTGCTCTGGGGATGAAAAAATGGCTTGTCGGCTGGCTGCTCTGCGCCCTGTCGGTCGTTTTTGTGGCCAGCTCGCCGCCGCAGGCCTATGCGGCTGAGGAACAGTTCTTAGGGGAGCCTTTATCAGCAGAAGCCACCGGTTTCAAGGCCAAGGATGCCGCGGTCGGGATGGTCGGGGAGACTCCTCTGGCCGCTTTCCTGGTGGCCGGGCACGCCGGGGAGGGCGCGCGTTTCGTTGTGACGAATCTCACCGGCAACGTGCTGGTCGACTGGTCGGGTCCGCTCCCCACCGCCTCGGCGGTCACCTATTCGCCCGCCGACCGGGCCTTCTATTTCGCGTTCAGTGACAGCGTCGAGTCCGGCCGGGCCGAGGTGTACCGATGGTCCGGTGGGCGGCCAGCGAAGCTGGCCACCGTCGAGCGGCAGCAGATCGTCTCGCTGGCCCCGGCGTCTTCTGGCGGGGTCTATGTTGGCACCTTCGCGCAGGCGGGCGGGCAGCTGTACTCCCTGACCGAGACCAAGCTGACCAGACTCCGGCAGCCGTTCCCCGGCCAGGCCTATGTGCGCACGATCGTCGCCGATTCCAGATCGGTCTTCGTGTCCAACTATGTGAGCTCAGGGTTTCGGCTCCTGCGTTACGACCTGGCCGCGGGCAGGTACCACGAGATCGAGCTGCCCCGGGAGCTGAAGGCGCAGCGGGCAGCCCACACGATGACCCTCGCCGGGGACTACCTCGTCCTGCGCTCGATCGACGGTGCGCAACTGTGGCTGTACCACCGGAAGAAGAACCGGTTCGTGCCGATTGACGACCAGGTGGGGCGCAGCTTCCGCAAGCCCGAGGTCGAGAACCGTCGCTCTCACCTGGATCGTGTGAGCCAATTCGCTATCTCAGGTCTCGTCGAGGGCCGCTACGTCTTCTTCCAGCGTGCCCGCGCGGGGCTGATGAGGCTAGACCTGTCGCTGCCGGTGCCGAAGGCGATCCGGATGGACAAGTACTCGCCCCGGGACAACCCGAGCCCCATGGAAGGGGCAAGTGCGGGCAATGCCACCGGTTACCTGATGCTTCCCGCGACCAAGGAGATTCCTACTTCCACTCTGGTCGCGGTGACGACGGACGGCCAGATCCTGAAGAACCAGCCGGGGCATGCCCAGACCTCGGTGTCGGTCCGGGCGCAGGGCACGGCCATCCGGCTGTGGTCGGTGAACCAGGTCACCGGCGGACGGATCGCGCTGGGCGGCTTCCACCCCCAGCAGGGGCTGGCCCTCTTCGACCCGATCACGATGGAATACGCCACGCCGAAGGTCGTCCAGATCGAGGGGGCTGGGTCCTTCCAGGGCCGCTCAGTCTTCGGCGGGTACACCGGCGGGGCCCAGGACGGTGCGCCGGTCTTCGGCCAACAAAAAGATGGGACGCTGAAACGGCTCGCCACGATCGGGCATTCGCAGGAGCGTCCGGTGGCGCTGGCCGAGGCCGACGGGAAACTGGCAATCGGCACGATCCCCGGCAAGGAACAAAACGGTGGGGCGCTGTCGCTGTGGGACCCCAGGTCCGGCAAGACCACCGTGAAACGCAATCTCATCCCCGGCCAGTCGGTCATCTCGCTGGTGGGCCACGGCAAGAGGCTCGTCGGCGGGTCGTCCAACACCGGCGGCACCGGGGCCAAACCAACCCCGGGAGTGGGACAGATCTTCACCTACGACCCCGCGACCGACGGCCTGAAGACCATGCGGACCGTGGATACCTCCGGGGCGTTTTCCTGGGTGGCGGCCATCACCCCCGACCCGGAGGCTGCGGACCACTTCTGGGCGATCGCGACCGGGCGGCTGATCCAGTTCCGGGTGGAGGCCAACGGCCAGCCGGTGCTCACCCGAGACCTTGGTGCTTTCCCCAAGACTTCCGCTCCGAGCGGACGCGGGCTGGGGATCGCCTTCGCGCCGGGCAAGATCTATGCCACCCTCAGCGAATCGGTCATGGAGATCGACCGGGCCTCCGGGAAGGCCAGTGCGCTCGCTGGCCCGACCTCGGACGGGCCCGTCATCGGATTAGTGAGGGTCAGCGACTACCTCTATTACGCCCGGGGAGCCAAGCTGTTCCGGCTCGCCCTGCGTCCGGCGGTTACCGATTGCTCTTTCGCCGCACCGCAGCTGGTGTCGCCGCAGCCCGGAACCTCGCACGGGCAAGGGCCGGTCTCCTTCACCGGAACCGGCACGCCAGGCACCCAGGTGAGCGTGCAGGCCGGGGGCAGGAACGTGGACGCGGTGGTCGGCCAGGACGGCAGCTGGCGCACCCCGCAGGTCCAGATGCCGGCCGGGCGCACCGCCGTGAAACTCAGCGCGACTAAGCCGGGTTGTCCGGCGAAGACGGCCTCGGCGACGCTCACCTTCACCGCGAAGCAGCCTGAGCTGGTCGCACCGACCCTCACCTCGCACCGCCCGGGCCAGTACTACCCGGCCGGTCGGGTGGTCTTCGCTGGACGCGCCCAGCCCGGCAGCCAGGTGAAGCTGCGGGTCGGCTCCCAGCACCGCGTCGCCACGGTTGAGGCGGACGGACGCTGGGAGATGGCCCCGATGAGGGTCTCTCCCCAGGGCATCGACCTCGTCTTCGAAGCCCATCGTCCGGGTGCGGCCCCGCGTCCGGCGGCCTACACGCTGTTCTTTGGACCAGCTCCCAAGAAGCTGTCGGCGCCCTCGCTGCTCAGCCATCGGCCGGGCCAGTGCTATCCCGGGGCCAGTGATGTCCGGCTCGCCGGGCGGGGTATTCCCGGGGCGAAGATCACCGCCAGGATCGGGTCTAGGACCAGGGTCGCCTACGTGCGCAGCAATGGCAGGTGGAATACCGGCCCGATTCCGATCAACCCGAAGCGGCGGACCGCGGTCACGGTCCACTACGAGGTCACCGCGCCCGGGCTCCCCAGCGTGAGCCACGCCGAGACCTATTACTTCGGGTGCAGCAGCTAAACCGCCGGGGAACTTCAGGCGTGCTTCGTCCGGCCCAGTTCTTCCGAGCAGATAACTCGTGAACGGGTTTCGTTGAGAGCGCTAACCAGGACCGGGCAGCGCGACCCGGGGTCTGTCTCGGTCTTGCCGGGCCCACGCACGCGTGATCTGCGAGCCGCAGATACCGGATAACCCAGTTGCCCCGGTCCTAGCTACCCAGCCCAATCGCGTGCGCCGGGCTGCATTCGGAGAGCATCCGCCGTGACCTCTACCGGTCACCTAATGGAGACCGGATGGCCGTGATCCCTACCTGGAAGCAAACTCTTCGGTCGCGCCGGAACGGTTCGCAACGCATCGAAGGAGTAGAACCATCAGACCTCCGAGGACACGGACACGCCCTGACCATTCAGGCGCATACGGACAGTAGACTGAATGCTCAACGTCAGGTTGCAGGGGTAGCGAGGTGGGAGGCAACAACGTGACGATGAGGCATAAAGACATGAAGGCGACCCTCGCCGTGAGTGCTGTCGGGCTGGTCGTAGCGGGCGCGACGTTCGTCAGCTTGACCCCGCTGAACTTTCATCCCCTGACGTCGACGATGTGGAGCCTACTGGCTGGCCTGGCTGCGCTGGCGGGCTGCTCCCTCTTGATTGCTAGCCGCCGGGCCCATGCCTGGTCGAGGAAGCTAGTGGTGAGCGACACACAAAGCCAGAAGAAGCTCGCAGAACTCGCAAAGCATCTTCACCGGCAGAGCCAGCTTCTGAAGCGCCTGGAGGGAGAGATCCAGCAGCTGGAGGGAACCAGATCTTCAGCCCCTCAAGAGATCGCAGAACAGCTTGCCGCTGCCTCAGCCCCGGCCTTGATCCAGCCACGCAGCGTCTTCGATCCAGACTTGGTAGCTAGCTTCACGCCGACGAACGCCTCAAAGAGTGTCATCGCGGGCAGAGGGGCTGCTGATCGTTTGACGGATCCGATGTCCCCGGCAAAGCTCTGGGCCTTGACGCATGCGGATGCCGATCCCAGCCGCATGCGGGTAGCGACCATTGCCCCAGTGGCTGTTCGTGAGCGTCTAGAAGAATCGTTCGAGGTCGTCACGCTCCACCCAACCATGCTGTACCCGGAACTGTTGCGTGGGCTCTCGGCGATCGTGCTACACATGGCTGCCTTCAACGAGGGTCAGTGGTTCGGCTACGACTCTTCTCATGCCACGGTGGGGGCTGCCGACCTTCAAGGCTTTCTGCGCCAGGCCAACCGCCGTAAGGTACCTATTTACGCGGTTCCGGACGGGCGGATTGCCCACTTCACGCACCAGATCATAAGCCTTGCCGACCGGGTCGTTCGGCGAGAAGGCTCTGGGAGGGAGCCGACAGCGCTTGGGGTTACGACAGTGGAGCGCGTGCTGCTGGACCTGGTGAAGGGAAATGGTCATGTCTAAGTCGGTTCTTCTTTACGGCGATGTGAGTCTCAACGTTGTCGATGGCTCATCGATCTGGCTGATTTCCATGGCCGAGGTGCTGAGCCGGGTCGCGGACGAGGTTCATTTGCTGAGCAAGGTGCAGGTCAACAGCGATCTGCTGCTAGGACAGCTCCTGCGGATCCCCAATGTCGTGGTGCACCCGCCCGACCCCGACAAGCCTCTTCATGTCGACGGACAGCCAGAGGTCGTGCTCAACGTTTCTTCTGCGCGGAGAAGACTCACGGATCTTGCCGCGAAGTTTGATCCCGTTGCGGTGATCACCCGAGGCTTCGACCTTTCGCACGAGGTCTGTCAAGAATCCTCGATCTCCTATCGACTGTGGTCGTACGTCACGGATCTGCCGTATCCGATGGATCGATTCTCGGAAAGAGGGCTCGGCCGCATCCGACGTATCGGTACGCAGTCCAGGTGGATGTTCGCACAGACCGAGGCCGCCCGCTCCTACCTGGAAGCCCTCTGCCCATCAGCATGCGGCAAGACACAGCTCATGTTTCCCATGGTCATGGACACGGCCTGGGAACTGGCTCCTCGGGACCGGGGACCGGACGATCCGGTTCGGCTGGTCTACTCCGGCAAGTTCGCCAAGGACTGGCGGACCTTGGAGATGCTGGCGTTACCTCGGCTGCTGGGCAGTAAGGGCCTTCCGGCAGAGCTGTGGATGGTTGGCAACAAGTTCCAAAAAGACAAGGCCGACCCAACCTGGCACGTGCGCATGGAAGCAGCCATACGGGCCGCCGATGCAGACCCCAGCTCGGGAGTGCGTTGGCTCGGCGGGGTTTCTCGGGACGAGTCTCTTCGACTGATCGCTCAGTGCGAAATCGGGTTGGGCTGGCGCACGGAGGCACTCGACGGAAGCCTCGAAATGTCAACCAAAGCGCTTGAGTATGGCGCCTGCGGGCTGGCGCCGCTCATCAATAAGAGCGAAGATCACGCTGACCTATTTGGGAGTGACTATCCGCTATTCGCTTCGGGAGAGATGGGGGTCGACGAGCTGGCGCAACTGATCGTCGACACCTATCCCCGGCTTGACAGCCTACGCCACCAGTCTCGTGCGCTAACCTCGGAGTACTCAATGGCTGCTGCCGCGAAACGGATGAAGCGGCTTCTCCATCGGGAGCCAGGAGTTGGCTCACAAACTCGTCTGGCAATGGGCGGGCGTTCGCTGCGTCTCGGAATAGCCAGCCATGATCTCAAGTTCATGGGGGAGCTCCTCGCGAATTTTTCGAGACACCCAGACCTGGAGGTGAGGATAGACCACTGGGCAAGCTTGCGAGAGCATGATGTCCCAAGCTCGGAACAGATTCTGGACTGGGCCGATATCATCTTGTGCGAATGGGCAGGCCCGAATGCCGCCTGGTACGCGCGGCGCAAGCGTCCGGAACAAAGCCTGATCGTGCGTCTTCACGGTTTCGAGTTTCGGAGCGGGCTGTCTGATGGCATCGACTTCGAAGCGGTCAGCCGCGTGATCACGGTCAGCTCCTTCTACCGCCAAAAGGTCCTAGACCGCTATTCACTTCCGGGCGAGAAAGTCCAGACCATTCCCAACATCGTGGATATCGCAGACCTGAGCCGACCGAAGCTTCCTGGAGCGCAGTTCCGGCTGGGGATGGCTGGCTGGGTGGGTTTTTCGAAGAGGCCAGACCGCGCACTGGAGCTGATTAAAGGGCTCCTGCAGGAGGACCCCAGGTATGTACTTTACCTCAAGGGTCGGATGCCGTGGGAGTATTTTTACGAGTGGGACAAGCCCTTGGTGCGTCAGCTGTATGCTGAATTCTTCGCAGAGCTATCCGCTTCGTCTACGCTTCGGAGCCATGTCGTTTTCGAGCCCTTCGGCGCCGACATTGCCTCCTGGCAGCGTAAGATCGGCTTCATGCTCTCGCCGAGCGATTTTGAGAGTTTTCACTTAGCGCCCGCCGAAGGAATGGCATCCGGCTCAGTTCCTATCGTTTGGGCGAGAGACGGCGCAAAGGAGGTGTTTAGCGACAGGTGGGTCATTGGGTCCACCGATGAAGCCATCGAGCGCATTCTTCAACTACGTGAACGCCCGAGCTGGGAAGAGGAGTCGGCCACGGCTCGGACTTATGCGACTCGTTGGTCTGAGGAAAATATTCTTCACCACTGGTACAGCTTGCTACAACAAGTGTTTCCAATATCGCAGTTTTAGGGAACTCTGAAAATTCCGCAACTTTGGCTCCTTCGTATCGCTTTGACGCTTAAGGAGATCTACTGTGAGTGACTTCTTGATAATTCCCACTGAGCATTTGGAGGCTGTCTTTGACCAGCTGGGCTACCCATCTGCCATACCGATGAGGATTTCTGATCGCTGGTCTGCCATTCTGCAAGCACCCCCCAGAGCCACCAGTCGACCGGTTTCGGGGGTGTACGCCGCCCAAGGCCAATGGTTCTTCACAGCCAGCACAGACGCTACGGCAAAGCATGTATCGAACTCTGTCGGGTGGACAAACGGGCGCTTGACGCTGAACGAACAAGAGGTCGGAGTATATGCGGCCGCAGTCGTCCGTTCGGGTTGGGAGGACCTGATCTGCTGGGCGTCGCGCCCCAATACTCGTCCAGTCTTCTGGTCTCACACCTCGGCCGGTTCAGTTGTCTCCTCACGCGCGAAAGAATGCGCTATAGCCGCCAGCGTGTTGACTGGGCGAGCAATCCGCAAGAACCCTGACTATGCCCGCAGTGTACTACTGTGGGGTTACGCCTTGGATGGCATCTCCCCGTTCCTGGGTGTCGAAGTATTGAAGCCCGGAGCGGTGCTGCGAATGAGTGCAGACGGGGTTCCTCCAGTTCTTACTTCGCCATTACGGGCCAATCTCGAACTTGGTCTTTTCGACGAACAGGAAGGCGCCTCAGAGCTAGCCCGAGCACTGATTAGTTCAGTAAATAGGATTCCCAAGGACTCGTCGGTCGTCTTGCGGTTGAGCGGAGGCAAGGACTCCCGGACTCTCCTAGCTGCGCTTGTTGCGACCGGGCGCAAAGTAGTCGCCGAAACCCGTGGGCGACCGTCGGACGATGAAGTGAAAGTGGCGTGGCGGCTAAGTCAGCTCGCCGGTATCGACTTTCGAATTTCGCCTGTCCCCAAAGCTTCTGGGGGCAATGTTGAGGAGCGAGTGCTGGCCACGTTGAATCGACTAGATGGGTTTATTCCGTCTGAGGCACATCAGAGTGTTTTCGGCGGAGCAGCTATGGTTGATCCTGGCGGTGTCCTACTCATGGGTCAATCCCATATTCAACGCGGCGGTTTCGCCCGGACCATGACTAACTCGCTTCAGAATTCCCGGCGTGTCTTGCTCGGACAGATGTCCAGCCGGTTCGTGCATCCTGACGTGGAGCGCCACGGGCTGAGCTATCTCGATGACTGGCTGGCAACAAACATGACCAACAGCTTCCTGGAGCTCCTTTACGAGTTCCATGTCCAGCATCGAGCAGGTGCTTATTTGGCGCCACATATGCTCGACTATTCTGCCGAAGCAGAGCTGGTCTATCCAATGATCGATTCGGCCTTTGTCCGGGTTTGTGATCGGCTTCCGATGGTCGCTAAAGTGTCCGAGAGAGCCGTCCAGAGAGCAATTTCCATCATGGCACCTGAACTCCTCACAGTTCCTCTAGCGAGCGCAGGGTGGCGTGCCAGGTTCCTCGGTTCCGGCGTTTCTGAGGAGCAGGAACCGGTGGCCGACGCCATCGTTCCGGTGGAAGGCCCGTCGGCTGACCCGTCCGAGGACTACTCGCCGCTGCAGGATGCAGCGGTCCATGACGTTGTCAGGTTGTTGGTGGATGACGGACTATGGGAAGGACTGCGTCCGAGTCTCCGCCCACAGTTCTTGGAAGAGCTGCAACTCGTGTCTCGGGAGGGTTTTCCGCCGCTGCGACGTTCGTGCAGTGCGGTCGAGCTTCTTGAGTGGAAGAAGTACGTGTGGCGACTTTACAACGTGGCTCTGTGGCTTAACCTGTGAAACACCGTAGGCGAACCGCTTCAAGCCGCTCAGACGCCCGATTCCTTGCGCAGGATTGAGGGCTGTTCACGAAGGCCACGAGACGAAGGGCTCAGGTAGTAGATCGGGCTGCGATGCGCATTTTTCACTGCTACCCACTAGCCCTGGCGCTTCGGTTGCACCCGGGTTCCGGGATGTCCTAGGGCGTCACGGTCCAGATCGCCCGGTTACAGGAAGACGTGGTGGCGGGGGTCACCGGCGAAGGTCATCTCGCCGGTGGCCAGCAGTTCCCAGTCCGACATGGCCCAGGTGTGCTGGCCATGCCTCATCTGGACGAAGTTGTACCGGTCGGCCGCGTAGATCCGTCCCCCTGCCTGGGCGACCCGGCGTAGCCAGTCGGAATCCTCCCCGATGGTCCGGTCAGCGAACGGGACCTCCACGAATAGCTCCCGGGGCGCTGTGATCGTCGGCCCCATGACCATGTGCGACCAGCGGTGCTCCCGCGGCGAGAACCTCCGCATCGTCAGGTCGAGCCCGGCCAGGTACATGTAGTGGGCGTGTTTGCCCACCACGTCCGCCCCGGAGAACCGCCGGGCGTACAGCAGGTCCAGCAGGTAGTGGGGGCCGTACAGGTCGTCGTCGTCCATCTTGGTCGCGATCTCGCCGTCGGCCAGCTCCACGGCCCTCCGCAGGCAGGCCCCGAGCTCCTCGCTGGCGTCCACCGTGTCGTAGGCGACATCGGTGATGCCCAACTCCCCCGCCTGGGCGCACAGCTCAGCCCGGTCGAGTTCGAAGCCGTGCGTGATGAGCACCAGCTGGACCTCGACCCCGAGCTGCGCGGCGACCGAGGCCAGCGCATGGCCGACCTGGTGTGGGCGGTTCGTCGAGACCATGGCCGAGACGCTCGGCAGGCGAAGCGCGTCGCTGTCGCGTCCGACCGCCCGCAGCACGTCGGCCGCCCGGTGGCCGTAGGTGTGCTTGGCCCAGATCTCCCGCTGGGCCAGGTGCACCATCCGCTCGGCTAGTTCGGGCGAGCGCGCCAGCGCACGGATCGTGTTCGCGGCCTCCTCCCGGGTATCGACGATCGGTACCTGGTCGGCGGAGAAGAAGTTCGGGATCGCCGCGCTGCGCGTCGTCACGACCGGGGTGCCGCAGGCCAGGATCTCGAACACCCGGCGGGAACACATCGAGGGCGAGTCGACGACTGAGTTCACGTTCAGGAATACCTTGTAGGCCTTGTAAGCGGTCAGCATCTGCTCGTAGCGCAGCGACCCGACCACTCGGTCGGCGAACTCCGGCGGGAACTGGTAGCGCTCCTGTTTGCCAAGGAAGCGTGAGAAGATCTCCAGCCCGAGCGGGAGCTTCCTGGACGCGTCGAGCGCGCCGCCGAGCAGCAGGTCCATCTGCGCCCGCCGCTCGGGGAACTTGTGGGCGAAGTACATGCCGCCGAAGGCCACGTCGCGCACGCGCGTCGCCCCGTGCAGCCTGATCGGGTTGTGCACCGCGTCCTGAGCGGCGAAGGGCAGGACGTCCACCCGGTCGTGGCCGAGCCGTTCCCGGTAGGCCTCAAGCAGGTTGACGTCGGTGGTGAAGACCTGGTCGAACAGGGCCGCGGTCTTGATGAAGTCTTCGAAGTGCGGCGGGTCCTCCTTGTTCCAAAACACCGTCGGGATGCCGTGCTCCCGGCAATGCGCGACGAGTTCCTTGAGCGCGGGCCGGGGAGCCGAACCGCCCGCCAGGTGGTATTGCCAGGCGTCCCGGTTGCCGTGCCAGGCGGACTCGACGAACAGCAGATCGACCGGGGTCTCGGCCAGCTGCTCCCGCCACCGCTGCGGGGTGAGGACCACGGTGTGGAACTCGTATCCCCAAGCCATCTGGCTGAACTCGTCCAGGATCACCGCCGCGGTCACCTCACCGTAGCGCGGCGGCGCGTCGGGCAATGCGAGCGGCTGGAAACTGACCTTCTTCCGCCCGCGAAACCGCCGCACGCGCATACCGGCGGACCCATTGCGCAGGTCGGCCTCGGCGCCCAACCGCCACCTGCGCCACTGCTGGAGCCCTCCCTTGCGCAGGTGCCACAGTCCGGTCCGCCACCGCTTCAGCCACGCTGCCTTGCGCTGTTTCGTCCCCATGCCTCTCCAGCCGGTCAAGAGATCCCTGGCAGCGCCTGATCCAGCGCCGCGATCATTCTGTCTGAGCTCGCTCGATCATAGTGGAAGGCCGCCCGGCCCCAGCGGTGCTGAGACGCGGCGACGGTGTCTTCGAACCTCAGCACCGGCAGCCCCAGCTGGACGAGGACGTCGTAGTAGCGCCCGAACCACTGGTTGGCGCACTGGGCCGATAGCCCGAAACTCGCCGGGGTGGCGGCGCCCTCGTCATCGGCCAGCGCCCAATCCGGAGCCAGGACGATGGCGCGCCCGGCCAGGCCCGCGGCCCGGATCTCCGACAGCACCGCCTCGACGCGCTCGACCCACAGGTTTAGGTGGGCCAGAGTCGCGAAGGAGATCACCTCTCCCCGTTCGTCAAGCCCGGCCTGCATGCCATGCCTCATCTTCTCGACGCTGCGGGTGAGGAAACTGCCGTCCGGCATCCGCACCACCCCGAGGCGCTCGTCGCACAGGTCCAGGAGCAGAACGTCGGCGCTGCCAGCGACGGACCGGAGCGCCTCGAACGCCGCACCGGCGACGTCGTCGTGGGCCATGCGAGTCTGGAACCGGCCGGTGAGCTCACCGAGCTCACCTGCGCTGCCGCTGGCGTCCGAACCAGCGGAGACCCACGACTGCCGGGCGATGTACTTCGCGACGCTGAACCGGGCGGGCGCGTGCTCCATGAGGTCGCGCGTGACGCAACTCCCCCAGATCGCGACCCGCAGCTTCGGCTGCTCAGCCGAGTGGCTCATCGCCCGGCTCCTCCGGTGGCGGGGGCAGGGTGTCGCCCGGATCGCTGGACGGGGGAGGTTCCGGATCTGAAGACGGCTCCGGTTCTGGTTCTGGCTGCGGCGGCGTGGTCGGCTCACCGGGCACGGGACCGGTCGTTCCGGGCTGGGTCGGAGGCTGAGGCTGAGACGGAGGCGGCGCCGTAACATCCAGGGAGGACCCGGGGCCCCTCGTCCCGTCGGCCGCGACCGGGACCACCGTAATCGTGAGCGAGCGACGGGAGTTCCACAAGACGATGCCAGTCGTCCTGGGGATCGTGGCGATGGCTTCCGAGTTGACCAGCACCGTGTACTTCTCGGCGCCCGGCACCGCATCCCAGCGCACCGTGACTGCGCGATGGGTATTCGCGGCGATGTGGAGCCCGCTGGGCGCGCTGAGCTGCGGCGGCAGCGCGGTGGGACTCGGGGTCGGCTCGGTGCTGGGGATCGCGCTGGCGGTGGGCAGCGGAGTGGCCGA
>JAUMWV010000091.1 GCA_030529455.1 Propionibacteriaceae bacterium
GAGCCCGCCCATTAGCGCTCTCCACGGCCAGGTTGGTTACCACCCGCTGTCCCCACCCACGGAGCCCGCCCCTTCTGTCTTCATCTGGTTCAGCGGACGCGTTTACCCCGAGCGTGTGCCCGGGTCCCGTACTGTTGAGGTCTATGGATCTCCTTCCAGTTGTGTTTGCCTCCGGCTGGGCGAGTGGCGTGAACGCTTACGCCACTGCTTTCGTCCTGGGCGTGTGCGGCCGGTTCATCGGCATACCCGGGGTTCCAGATGCGCTGCACCGCAATGACGTTCTGATCGCCCTCGGTGTCTTGGCCCTGATCGAGTTCGTCGCCGACAAGATCCCCTACATCGACTCGATCTGGGACGCCATCGGCACCGTGATCCGGCCCATCGCGGGGGCGACCCTCGGGGCACTGTTCGCTGGGGCCAGCGGCGACCTATGGACGGTGACGCTGGCCTCGGTGGGTGGGCTGTCGGCGCTGATGTCACACCTGGTCAAGGCGAGCCTGCGGCTGGCCATCAACACCTCTCCCGAGCCCGCGAGCAACATCATGGCCTCTGCCGCCGAGGACGCGCTCGTGACTGTCGTGGCGGCGCTCGCCCTGCTGGCTCCGGCGCTCGCGGCAACCATCGCGCTGCTGCTACTGGTGCTCGGGCTCGCGGCGGCCTGGTTCGCGTGGACCAGGATCGTCCGTGGTTGGAGGGCCTTCCGGCGGTGGCGGGAGCGTCAGCGAACGAGGGGCTGACCTCCCGGCTCGCACGCCACCGGGGGCTCACCCCACGACCCCGGCAGCCGCCCGGGAGCGCACCTCCTCAGGAGCGCCCGGCACCCTTGGGTGCAGGGGGACTGCGACCTCGGCCTTGACCACGAAATGTCCGGGGCCTCCTCCGGACTGGCACGACGTCAGGCGCGCCTTGTTCAGCTCAGCGACCCGGGCCGCCACCCCACACGGATCACCGCCCACAGCGAAGGCCTCTGCCCCCGCCGAGGATGCCAGATCGGCGACCTGGTCCGCCCGGTGCAGGCAGCCGAACCAGGCAACGACCCAGACCACCACCGCGGCGAACCCGATCAGCGCCAGGCTCGCGGCCACCGCGAGCAGCGAGCCGCTGCCCCGCTCGTCATCAAGACCCCGGCCTACCGCTCGCTGACGCCTCGTGCTGGGCAGCGGCCGAGGCTGCGCCCATCCGTGCCCAACCGGTCTACACCGTGGCCATCCGTGCCCAACCCAGCCGTGCCAGAGCCGTCCGTACCGGGACCGGCACTTCAGCTGTCCGCGTTCCACATCGGAGCACGCCCGGTACGCCACGGGTCTGGGCCTCGTGCCGGTCAGCGGCCAGCGCTGGTTGCGGCCCGGGGAGCGGCTCCGGGCCGGGTAGCGGGCTCGGCCTCGGAATCGGGCTCGGCGGAGGAAGCGGTGTCTCCCCGCGCCGTGGCCACGGTATAAGCACCGGCCGACCATCCACCTCAGCAGACGGTGTCTCCCCGCGTCGCGGCCACGGTATCGGCGATGATCTCATGCACGGCATCGGCCACACCCCTCTACAGTTCCCCGTCCGTCTACAG
>JAUMWV010000048.1 GCA_030529455.1 Propionibacteriaceae bacterium
CAGGCGACATGAGACGGTGGGCACATGCGTAAGTGGACCTTCTCGAAGACGCACGCGACCCTGAACGACTTCGTGGTGCTGCAGGATCGGCACGCGATGTTGCCGCTCACCGAGGCCGACGTGCGGGCGCTCACCGACCGCAGGGCCGGGGTCGGCGGAGACGGTGTGCTGAGGGCGGTCAAGGCCCAGCACATCCCCGGGTGGGACGGCGATCCGGATATCTGGTTCATGGACTACCGCAACGCGGATGGCAGCATCGCCGAGATGTGCGGCAACGGGTTGCGCGCCTTCGTCCGCTACCTGCTGGACATGGACCTGGTCAGCGGGGACGAGATCCATATCGGGACGCGGGCGGGGCTGCGCATCGCCTGGCCGCAGCCCGATGGGCAGATCCGCACCTGGATGGGGGAGGCCAGGCTCACCGGCGCCGCCGTGAGGGTCAGCGCCGAGGGCCGGTCGTGGCCCGCGGTCCCGGTCGACGTCGGCAACCCGCACGCGGTGGTGAGGCTCGACACGGTGGACGAGCTGGATTCGCTGCGCCTGCTGGAGGGCCCGAGCTGGGAGCCAGCCGAGGCGTTCCCCGACGGGGTCAACGTCGAGTTCGTCGCGCTGGTGGGTGAGAACCACCTGCGGATGCGGGTCTTCGAGCGCGGGGCGGGGGAGACGATGTCGTGCGGCACGGGGGTCGTGGCCGCCGCCGCCGCGATGAGCGGGGGCCGCGACGGGGTCTACCTCGTCGACGTGCCCGGCGGGCGGCTGCGCGTCGAGCTGACCGGCGAGGGGGCGTTCCTGACGGGCCCGGCGGTGCTCGTCGGCACCGGAGACGTCCTGCTCCCGGACGCGGAGTGAGCGGGCCTGCCCGGGCTAATTCGCTGGCTGCCGTGGGCGGGCGCTGCCACAATGGACAGCGATGACGAACGAGACAGAACTTCTTGCCGACTTCGACGGCGATCAGCTCGACCTGGCGGAGCGGCACTCGCTGCGGCGGGTCGCGGGGCTGTCCACCGAGCTGAGAGACGTCACCGAGGTCGAGTACCGCCAGCTGAGGCTGGAGCGGGTCGTCCTGGTGAGCGTGTGGACGGGCGGGACAGCCGAGGACGCCGACAACGCCATGGCCGAACTCAAGCTGCTGGCCGAGACCGCCGGTTCCGAGGTGCTGGCTGGGCTGGTGCAGCGCCGCTCCCAGCCCGACCCGGCGACCTATATCGGGCGCGGAAAGGTCGCCGAACTGGCCGGGGTGGTGGCTGAGACTGGGGCCGACACCGTGATCTGCGACGGCGAGCTGGAACCGGCTCAGCTGCGCAACCTGGAAGACCAGGTCAAGGTCAAGGTGGTGGACCGCACCGCCCTGATCCTGGACATCTTCGCCCAGCACGCCAAATCGGCCGAGGGTAAGGCCCAGGTCGAGCTGGCGCAGCTGCAATACCTCAAGCAGCGGCTGCGCGGCTGGGGCGGCAACCTCTCCCGGCAGACCGGCGGGCGGGCCGCGGGTGGCGTCGGCATCGGCGGGCGCGGTCCGGGCGAGACTAAGATCGAGACCGACCGGAGGCGGATCAACACCCGCATCGCCCAGCTGCGCCGCAAACTACGGGAGATGGACGCCACCCGAGCGGGCAAACGCGCCCAACGGCAACGCAACCGGGTGCCGTCGGTAGCGATCGTGGGCTACACCAACGCCGGGAAGTCGTCGCTGCTCAACCGGCTGACCGGCGCGGGAGTCCTGGTGGAGGACGCGCTGTTCGCGACGCTGGACCCGACGACGCGGCGGACCACGACCCGTGACGGCCGCGAATACACCCTCACCGACACCGTCGGTTTCGTGCGCCACCTGCCGCACGACCTGGTGGAGGCTTTCCGCTCGACGCTTGAGGAGTCCGCGCTGGCCGACCTGCTGGTCCACGTCGTGGACGGCTCCGACCCGGACCCGGCCGGGCAGATCGCGGCCGTGCGGACGGTGCTGGCTGAGATCGGTGCGATCGACGTGCCGGAACTCCTGGTCATCAACAAGATCGACGCCGCCGACGCCGAGACCCTCACGCTGCTGCGCGGCCAGTTCGGCGGCCTGGTCGAAGTGTCGGCGCGGACGGGGGCCGGTATCGGCGACCTGGTTTCGGAGATCGAGCGGCGGCTACCCCAGCCCACCCAAGAGGTCGCCGTCCTGCTGCCCTACGAGCGGGGAGACCTACTCGACCGGATTCACCGCACCGGTCAGCTGCTCAGCGCCGAACACACCGGGGAGGGCACCCGGGTGGTGGCGCGGGTGGACGCCGACCTCGCGGCGGAGCTGAGCTCCTACGCCGGTTAGGTAGGGTAGGCGGGTGCCCACCCACGCTTCAGCCCTGGCGATCCTCGACGAGGCGGTGCGGCGGCTGGGCGGACAGCCCCGGCAGGGCCAGCGCGAGATGGCCTCGGCCATCGCCCAGTCCCTGGCCGACGGGGAGCACCTGCTCGTCCAGGCTGGCACCGGTACCGGAAAATCGCTGGGTTACCTCGCGCCCGTGCTGGCCCACATCGGCGAGACCGATGAGCGGGTCATCATCGCCACGGCGACGCTGGCTCTCCAGCACCAGCTGGCCGACAAGGACATTCCGGCCGCGCTGGCCGCGGTGGAGGCCCCACCGGCCTTCGCGGTGCTCAAGGGCAGAAGCAACTACGCCTGCCTGCTGAAGGTTCGCGAGGGCGGTGGCTTTGAGCAGGATTCGCTGTTTGCGGCCGCTGACCTCGTGCAGAGCGCGCAGGCCTCCTCCCCGGAGTCGGCGTTGGGCGCCGAGGTGCTGGCGCTGCGCGAATGGGCCGAGGAGCAGCTGGTTCAGGGCGGGCTCGCCGACCGGGATGACGCGCCGACGCACGGCGCCCGCGGCTGGGCGCAGGTTTCAGTCCCGGCCAGGGAATGCCTGGGTGTGCAGAAGTGCCCCTACGGGAGCGAATGTTTCGTGGAATCCTCCCGGGACCGGGCGCGGGCGGCGAAGCTGATCGTGACCAACCATGCGCTGCTGGCGATCAACGCGATGCACGGCGGGACCGCGCTGCCCGAGCACGAGGTCGTCGTCATCGACGAGGCACACGAACTGGTCTCGCGGGTCACGAGCGCGGCCACCAACGAACTCAGCCCCGCGATGATCGAGCGCGTCGCGCGGCGGGCCTCGGCCTACCTGACTGACGACGTGGCGCTTGATTTCTTGGACAGCGCGGACGCGTTGCGTAGCAGCCTGGCCGGTACCACCCCCGGGCAGCTGACCGACCCGGGTCACGGGGTGGTGGCCGCCGTGGGGATCGTCCGGGACGCCGCGCGCGCGGTGGTCTCTGGCCTGTCCGGGGACGGCGACCCGGAGCGGATGCAGGCGGGTGCCGCGGCGAAGGAGATCTTCGACTTCGCCGACCGGATGGCCGCGCTCCGCGACGGCGACGTGGTCTGGGTGAGCGAATCGGAACTCCTCGGTAAGCAGGTCGTCGTTGCCCCGCTGAGCGTGGCCTCGGTGATGCGCGACCGGGTGCTCGCCGAGCGGACCGTCGTGATGACCTCGGCGACGCTGAGCCTCGGCGGCAGCTTCGACCCGGTTGCCCGGTCGGTGGGGCTGCGCGCCGGTGACGAGGAGCTGAGCTGGCAGGGGATCGACGTCGGGTCCCCATTCGACTATCGCAGGCAGGGCATCCTGTACATCGCCAGGGACTTGCCCCAGCCAGGCCGCGACGGCATCGGCCCCGAGGTGCTCGCCCAGGTGGCGGAACTGGTCTGGGCCGCCGGTGGGCGCACCCTGGGCCTGTTCGCGTCCCGCCGGGCGGCGGAGGCCGCCGCCTCGCACGTGCGCCGGGAGCTTCCCGGGTTCACGGTCTTGTGCCAGGGGGACGCCCAGCTCAGCGAGTTGACCAGGAGGTTCATCGCCGAACCGGAATCCTGCCTGTTCGGCACGGTCTCGCTGTGGCAGGGGGTCGACGTGCCGGGGGACACCTGCCAGCTGGTCATCATCGATAAGATCCCCTTCCCGCGGCCGGACGATCCGCTCATGCAGGCCCGGCAGCAGGCCGTGGCCAAGGCTGGCGGCAATGGATTCATGACGATCGCGGCCACGCACGCCGCGTTGCTGCTCGCCCAGGGCGCGGGCCGCCTCATCAGGCGAAGCGAGGACCGCGGGGTCGTCGCGGTCCTCGACCCGAGGCTCGCGACCGCCCGGTACGGTGGCTTCCTGCGGGCCTCGATGCCCGGCTTCTGGACGACCTACGACGCCGAGGTCGCGATCGGCTCGCTGCGGCGGCTCACCGAGGCGCGCGAGAACGGGTCATCCTGAACCGGCAGGCTCGGCGGAGCGAACTCAGCCCTGATCCAGCAGGGTGGCTGCTGCGCTGGCGCAGGAATCCGGGACGGTGACGACCTTGCTGCGCGCGGTGAGGCCGGAGGCGATCTCAACGTCCGCCCTGGCGCAGCCGAGCGCGGCGGCCAGGCGCGTCACGACCGCGGCGTTGGCCCGGCCGTCCACCGCCCGGGCGGTGACCGCCACGACGAGCTCGTCCCCAAACTGACCGGGGTATCGCCCACCCACCCGGTCGCGGCTGGAACCGGGCTTGACCCGGACCCGGAGTTTCATGAGATGCGGCGCAGGACCGCGACCACTTTGCCCATGATGGTGGCCTGGTTGCCGTCGATCGGGTCGTAGTTCGGGTTGTGCGGCAGCAGCCACACCTGGCTGGCTGTTTTGCGGAAGGTCTTCACGGTCGCCTCGCCGTCGAGGAGGGCGGCGACGATGTCGCCGTTCACCGCGTCTGGCTGCTGCCGGACGACGACCCAGTCGCCGTCGCAGATCGCCGCATCGACCATGGAGTCCCCCCGGACCTCGAGCATGAAGTGGGTCCCCTCCCCGATGAGCTGGCTCGGCAGGGCGAAGACGTCGTCGACCTGCTGCTCGGCCAGGATCGGCCCTCCTGCGGCGATCCTGCCGAGCACCGGGACGGAAACCGAGCGGGCGTGCGGGTCGAAACTCAGCTCGGGCTGCATGCCCTCGTTGTCCTGCCCGGGCAGACGAACCTCCATGGCGCGCGGGAGGTGGGGGTCTCTCCGGATGAACCCTTTCTTCTCCAGCGCACGCAGCTGGTACTGCACCGAGGAGGGGCTGGCCAGGCCGGTCAGGTCCCCGATCTGGCGGATGCTGGGCGGGTAGCCGTGCTGGGCGACATGGTCGAGGATGACCTGCAGCACGTGCCGCTGCCGCAGGGACAGCTCCGCGAGTGCCGCGTCGTCCTCGAACGGGGCGTGGGCGGTGAACTCGTCGGCCAGTGCCTCACGGCTCGGGCGCCCTCGTCCGCGTTTGACCGGTGGGGAGACAGGCTCGTTCATGCGACCAGTCTAGCCTAAATCGAACAATCGGGTACAGACGTTCGATCTTTGTTTCTCTCCCGGGGTGCATTTTTGTCAGTGCTGCCTGTTTGGATGGCACGGTAAGCAATTGGGCGAGCCCATCGCACAGACGTTTGAAAACGTCGGCGATGTGTTCTACGGTAGTACTCGAACGCACGTTCGGTATGGAAGGAGGCTTCGATGAGCGCACAGAGTGTGCTGGTGCAAGATGGGTTGGGTGTGCGCAGTTCCGCCCGCTGGGCAATCCGCGCCGGTGGCGTCCGCGTGAGCGGTTCGTGGCGGGCTGGCGGTGGGTTGGCGCGCCCAGCGGTCTCGCGGCCAGCTTCGTGCCGGGTGGCCGGAGCGCCGGGTGTCTCGCAGCGGTCTGGCTCTCCGGCTTGGGTCTTTGCCGGGCGTGCCCTGATCTGTGCGATCTTCGCCTTCGGGCTCTTCGTCGTCGTGTCGTCTTTCCTTGAGTTCAGCAACGAGCCGATCGTCTCGGCTCTCAGCGGCCTCGGCTGAGTCGTCCGCGGCGGGTGTGTCGGTCCGGTGTCGTGCCGCCTCGGCGGGTGAAAGGCTGCCGAGGGTGATGGTCGTGGCCGGTGGGCCTGTGGCGTCGCTGCCTGGACGGAGGTCTCGCGGGGTGGGCCGGGTCAGCTGCCGGAGGGTTGCCCGCCGGGCGGGAGCGGGGCTGTGCGCGGGTGGCCGAGCGTTAGTCCGTGTGTGTTCTGCTGGCCGCCTGGGTGGCTGCGGGGCGTGAGTCACGGCGCGTGCCGGGTTGTCTGGCGGGTGAGGTGCCTGTGCAAGGGCTGCCGCTGCCCGTGTGGCGGGCCGACACGCCGGAGGTTGACCTGATGCGCCGCGGGGCCTAGAGTTCCCACATCTAGTAGTTACATCCGTGTGCTTCTTCCACAGGTTGTGGTTTTTGTCCACATGTTGTGCACAGATGTAGCTGCGGAACCGTCAGCCAGCCAGGTACGAAAGGCCCGCTCGTGTACTGCCCCTTCTGCCGTCACAGCGACTCGCGAGTGATTGACTCGCGGGTCTCCGACGATGGCGGCGCGGTGCGTAGGCGGCGGCAGTGCCCGCAGTGTGAGCGCAAGTTCACCACGGTTGAGCAGACCAGGTTCGTCGTGGTGAAACGGTCCGGAGTGATCGAACCCTTCTCGCGGGAGAAGATCGTGAGCGGGGTGCGCAAGGCCTGCAAGGGCAGGCCCGTGACTGAGGATCAGCTTGCCCGCCTCGGGCAGAGCGTGGAGGAGGAACTCCGGGCCAGTGGCGTGCCCGAGATTCCGACCGAGGACATCGGCGTGGCGATTCTCGGCCCCCTGGCGGAGCTCGATCCGGTCGCCTATCTGCGCTTCGCCTCGGTATACCGGCACTTCGACTCGCTAGATGACTTCCGGGACGAGATCGAACGTCTCGCCTCCGCCCCCACCCCCCAGTGATCCCTCTCCTACCGGTAAAGGACCATTTCATGACCGAGAACGCGAAGCCTGCCCGAACGGGCACCCGCAAGCCCAAAGGACTCACCATCGAGCGGGTGTTCACCACCGCCGGCGTGCACCCCTACGACGAGGTGACCTGGGAGCTGCGCGACGTCGTCCAGACCAACTGGAAGACCGGTGAGGCAGTCTTCGAGCAGCAGGGGGTCGAGTTTCCGAGCTTCTGGTCGCTCAACGCGTCCACGATCGTCACCACCAAGTACTTCCGGGGCGCTCTCGGTACCCCGGCCCGGGAGGCGAGCCTCAAGACCCTGATCGACCGGGTGGTCAAGGCTTATGCGAAGGCCGGGCGCGACTACGGCTATTTCGCCTCGGAGGCGGATGCCGAAGTATTCGAGCACGAACTGACCTGGATGCTCCTGCACCAGTACTTCAGCTTCAACTCCCCGGTGTGGTTCAACGTCGGTACCCACAGCCCGCAGCAGGTGAGCGCCTGCTTCATCCTGAGCGTCGACGACTCCATGGAGTCCATCCTCAACTGGTACAAGGAGGAGGGCTTCATCTTCAAGGGCGGGTCCGGTGCCGGCCTCAACCTGTCCCGCATCCGCTCCTCGCGCGAGCTGCTCAGCTCGGGCGGGACCGCCTCGGGACCCGTCTCGTTCATGCGGGGTGCGGACGCGTCGGCGGGCACCATCAAATCGGGCGGGGCGACCAGGCGTGCGGCCAAGATGGTGGTGCTCGACGTCGATCACCCCGACATCGAGGAGTTCATTGAGACCAAGGCCCGGGAAGAGGACAAGATCCGGGCGCTGCGTGATGCGGGCTTCGACATGGACCTCGGCGGCAAGGACATCGTGAGCGTCCAGTACCAGAACGCGAACAACTCGGTCCGCGTCTCGGACGAGTTCATGACCGCGGTCGAGAGCGCCGGTTCGTTCGCCCTGCGGGCCCGCCTCGACGGTTCCGTCGTGGACGAGGTGGACGCCCGGAGCCTGTTCACCAAGATCGCGCAGGCAGCCTGGGAGTGCGCCGACCCCGGTATCCAGTACGACGACACCATCAACGACTGGCACACCACGCCGGAGAGCGGGCGGATCACGGCGTCCAACCCGTGCTCGGAGTACATGAGCCTCGACAACACCTCCTGCAACCTGGCTAGCCTCAATCTGCTGAAGTTCCTGTCGGCGGACGACACCTTCGAGGTCGAGCGGTTCGTCAAGGCCGTCGAGCTCATCATCACGGCCATGGACATCTCGATCTGCTTCGCCGATTTCCCGACCGAGGCCATCGGGAACAACACCAGGGCCTTCCGCCAGCTGGGCATCGGCTACGCCAACCTCGGAGCCCTGCTCATGGCCCTCGGCAAGGGCTACGACTCCGAGGCGGGGCGTGCCCTGGCGGCCGCGATCACCTCGCTCATGACGGGTACCGCCTACCGGCGCAGCGCCGAGATGGCCGCGGTGGTCGGGCCCTACGAGGGTTACGCAGCCAACGCTCAGGCCCACCAGAGGGTGATGCGCAAACACCAGACCGCCAACGACCACCTGCGGGCCACCAACGGCAACGACGCGGCGATCCACAAGGCGGCGGTGCGGGAATGGGCCGCGGTCATTGAGCTCGGCGCGGCGAACGGCTTCCGCAACGCCCAGGCATCGGTGCTCGCCCCCACCGGGACCATCGGTTTCATGATGGACTGCGACACCACCGGCGTCGAGCCGGACTTCTCGCTGGTGAAGTTCAAGAAGCTGGTCGGTGGCGGGTCGATGCAGATCGTCAACCAGACGATCCCGCGGGCCCTGGCCAACCTCGGCTACCCGGCCGATGCGGCCAGCCAGATCGTCGGCTATATCGCCGAACACGGCAACGTCGTGGGCGCCCCTGGGCTCAAGCAGGAACACTACGCGGTGTTCGATACGGCGATGGGTGTGCGCTCCATCGCGCCGATGGGGCACGTCCGGATGATGGCGGCGGTGCAGCCGTTCCTGTCTGGTGCGATCAGCAAGACCGTCAACCTGCCTGAGTCGGCCACGGTCGCCGACATCGAGGACGTCTACCTCCAGGGCTGGAGGCTGGGGCTGAAGGCGCTGGCGGTGTACCGCGACAACTGCAAGGTCGGCCAGCCGCTGTCGGACGCCAAGGGCAAGTCCAGCAAGTCCGCCGACGCGACCCCGGTGCCCGAGGTGCGGGTCGAGTACCGGCCGAAGCGCCGCCGCCTGCCGAAGTCCCGCCATGGCAAGACCACGAGCTTCACGGTCGCCGGGGCCGAGGGCTACCTCACGACCGGCAACTACGAGGACGGACGCCTCGGCGAGGTCTTCATGAAGCTCGGCAAACAGGGTTCGACGCTGGCCGGGGTCATGGACGCCTTCTCCATCGCGCTGTCCATCGCCTTGCAGTACGGTGTGCCGCTGGAGACCTACGTCCAGAAATTCACCAATCTCAAGTTTGAGCCCGCGGGCATGACCGACGACCCGGACCTGCGCATCGCCCAGTCGATCGTCGACTACGTGTTCCGCCGCCTCGCGCTGGACTACCTCGACTTCGACACCCGCTCCGAGCTGGGGATCTACACCGCCGCAGAGCGTGCCCGCTACGTGGAGACCGGTTCCTATATCTCGGAAGAGGACGAGGCCCAGCTCCCGGAATCGGAATCGTTGAAGAACGATCCGGGAGACACCGTCGAGGTGGATGGCCCCGGCCCGCGCCAGCCTTCGCTGTTGGACGCGCACACGACGGCTGAGCTGATGGAGACCATGACCGGGCACGCCGTGGACGCGCCGCTGTGTTTCACCTGCGGTACCAAGATGCGCCCCTCTGGTTCCTGCTATGTCTGCGAGGGATGCGGTTCCACGAGCGGTTGCAGCTGAGCTTGGGGCACCGGCCGGGTCAGGGCTGGGCCCATCGCCGCCCCAGGGGCTACGGCACTGGGGCGGCGGGTGGCAACGCTCGTAGGGGCGCTGCGGGGCCGGGAGCGGCGTTTCGGGTGCGCAGGCACCCGGGGGGGCCGAAGGCGAGGCGGGGCCAGGGATCGGCTCGTCCACGCTGGTGGCGCGCCGGAGTGCTCCGGGCGCTAAGTTGGGGGCATGGGACATTGTGAACTGAAGAAGGCCACCGAGGTGAATACCGCCGCGGTGGTGAGTGTCGGCCTGATCGGCGGATGGCTCACCGCTCGGGAAACGGGCGTCCGTCCGGTGGGCGGGGCGCTCCTGGTCGCCGCCGGGGCCTGGGCCGCCAGGTCCTGGCTGGCCAAGCGGGGCCCGGGCGCCGCGCTCGGGCTGAGTGCTCTCTATGCCGCGGCTTTCGGGCTTTCCCACCCGCTGGCGAAGAAGATCGGGGCCTGGCCCGCCGTGCTGGCGGTGACCGGCGTCGTGGCGGGCACCGTGCAGGCGGTGGCCGAGGGAGGATGCTGCCGCAAGGAGCGCTGAGGAGGTCCGGGTAAGGCAGCAGTCGCGCCACTCCCAGAACCGGGCAGCCAGGACAGCCGTGAACCGCGGTGAGGGCGAGGGCCTCAGGGCCGGGGCTGGGCCATGGCGCTCGGTGTCAGGACCCGGTTGTGGGCGAACACGCTCAAGAACCTGATGCCGCACGCGCCCAAGGCGATTCCGAGCCCGGTGTAGAAGAAGCCGATCGTCCAATCCGGCAGCGCGTGGGAGAGGCGAAGCGCCATGCCCCCACCCATCATGACCGCCATGACGAGGTAGGAGCGGGCATCGAAGAACTGCCACACTGGGCGGCGGTCCTCAGGGAAGTCGCGCACCCGTGCCGTGTGCCGCTTCACCAGCCTGCTGAAGATCAGCAGGTAGAAGGTGAGGAAGACCGCGACGCTCAGGAGGCTGAGCAGCCAGAGCAGGTCTCCCGTCGCCAGCAGTAGAGGTAGCCCGGTGCGTGCGACAAGGGTGCCCGCGGCCGTCCACACTAGCCCGGCGGTGAGCATGAGATAGTTCTTCGGCACGCAAACAAGGCTCATGGACCGGAGTCTAGACCCCACCCGCCAGGTTACCGACTAAGTGTTGGCAAACCTTGTGGGGTGGCACGTCCCGGGAACAGGGGTCGGCATCACCCGCGGCTTCCGATGCGCCCGGCGGTTCGTTCGCGGCGGAAACGACCGGGCAGCCCCGGCGGTCGGGCGCGGGCCGGAGGACGGCCAGCTGCCAGACGGGGCACAGCCGGAGCTCTTCGCGGGCCCGGTGCGGCGGCCCCGCTAGGCTCGCCGCCTTCGCTATGCGGGGGAGGCAGCCAGCCCGACGAAGTCCAGGATCTGCCCCATCTCGCGGCGGGCCTGGCCGTAACCGGCGTCGTACATCGCCTGCAGCTTGCCCGTGTCGCGCTCCGAATTGCCGATCGGCATCCAGGAGGGGGCGATCACGTAGGCGGCGCCCGCCTCCTCCAGCTCGAGCAATTCGTCGAGAGTGCGGTTGTAGTTGGCCGGGCGTTCCAGGAGCGCGTCGGCGACAGCCGGGTAGCGATGCAACAGGGCGCGGTGCACTCTGGGCAGGCGGGCGGCCGGTTTGCGGTAGCCGCGTTCCCTGGTCAGCACGACCAGGAACCTGCCGAACCCGTCCGCCCGGGCGGCGTCCAGGGCGATGCCGCCCGAGGGCCCGAGCGCCCCGTCGCAATAGTCCTCGCCCTCAATGCTGGTCCACGGCATCAGCAGGGGCATGGTTGAGGAGGCGCGCACCCGTTTCATCAGCGCCGCACGGTCCGGCACGTCGTCGCGTCCCCAGTAAAACATCTGCCCGTCGCGGCAGCGCAGCCCGCCGATCCGGAACCGGGCGGGATTGGCCTCGAAGGTGGAGTAGTCGTAGGGGAGTACCTCATCGGGTGCGGAGGTGTGCTCGTAGATCCATTCCGCGTTGAACATGCCCTTGCCCTGCAGGAAGGTGCGCCAGTCGCCGAAATCGGGCTCGCTGGCGAAGTCGACGAAGGACCGGCGCGCCCGGGCACCATCCCGGGCGAGGTAATTCGCGGTGCAGGACGATCCCGCCGAGATCCCGCCGACCCAGTCACAGAACACCCCGGCCTCCAGCAGTGCGGCGAGCACCCCAGACGAGTAACTGGCGCGCATCCCGCCGCCCTCGAAAACCAGTGCGACATCGGTGACGGTGCTTCTGAGCATGGCCATCATGCTAAACGAACCGGCCGATGCTCCTCGTGCGGACCGCGGGCGTGCCCGGCGCCCAGGGGTGAGCGAGCCCGTGGGATTCGGCCGGGGGAGGGGCAGGCATTGCGTGGTGGCCTCACCGGGACCGGTGGTGCGGTTCCGGTGAGGTGTTCACGCCCGCGCAGGTGGTCAAGACACCGGCTGGACCTCGGCTAACCTGAGGGCAGGCCACTATCTGACGGAGGAGTCTTCGTGCCCCCACTTCGTTCTCGTACCTCGACGCATGGTCGCAACATGGCTGGCGCGCGTGCCCTGTGGCGCGCCACGGGAGTGACTGACGCCGACTTTGGCAAGCCCATCGTCGCGGTGGCGAATTCGTTCACGCAGTTCGTGCCGGGCCATGTGCACCTGCGCGACCTCGGCGCGCTGGTATCGGGCGCGATCGCCGAGGCCGGTGGCATCGGGCGGGAGTTCAACACCATCGCCGTCGACGACGGCATCGCCATGGGCCACGGCGGCATGTTGTACTCCCTGCCGAGCCGCGAGCTCATCGCGGACTCGGTGGAATACATGGTCAACGCGCACTGCGCCGACGCGCTGGTGTGCATCAGCAACTGCGACAAGATCACCCCGGGCATGTTCCTGGCCGCGCTCCGGCTGAACATCCCCGCGGTCTTCGTCTCGGGTGGACCGATGGAGGCGGGCAAGGCGGTCATCCGGGACGGGGAGGCATACACCTCCCTCGACCTGGTCAACGCGATGTCCGCGGCGGTCGACCCCAGTGTGGCCGACGACGAGCTGGAGCGCATCGAGCAAAATGCCTGCCCCACCTGCGGGTCCTGCTCGGGGATGTTCACCGCCAATTCCATGAACTGCCTGCTGGAGGCCGTCGGCCTGGCGCTGCCCGGCAACGGCTCCACCCTGGCCACCGCCTCCGCCCGCAAGGGCCTGTTCCTCAAGGCGGGCAGGCTGATCGTCGACCTGTGCCGCCGCTTCTACGACGGCGACGACGCCTCGGTGCTGCCCAGGTCGATCGTGACCAAGGCCGCCTTCGAGAACGCCATGAGGCTGGACGTCGCGATGGGGGGCTCCACCAACACGGTGCTACATCTGCTGGCCGCCGCGCAGGAGGCCGGTGTCGACTTCGACCAGGACGACATCGACCGGATCAGCCGGGAGACCCCGTGCGTGTGCAAGGTGGCCCCGAACTCGCCGCACTACTTCATGGAGGACGTGCACCGGGCCGGCGGCATCCCGGCGATCCTCGGTGAGCTGGACCGGGGAGGGCTGCTCGACCGGGGCGTGCACGCCGTCCACGCGGCGTCGCTGGGGGAGTGGCTAGCGGCCTGGGACATCCGCGGCGGCAGCGCTGAGGAACGGGCCTTCGAGCTGTTTCACGCCGCCCCAGGGGGCGTCCGCACCACCGAGGCGTTCAGCTCGGCCAACCGCTGGTCGAGCCTCGACCTGGACGCCGCGCAGGGCTGTATCCGCTCGGTCCAGACGCCCTACACCGCCGACGGCGGGCTGGCGGTGCTGCGCGGCAACCTCGCCCCCGACGGCTGCATCGTCAAGACCGCGGGCGTGCCCGAGGAGCAATGGCGGTTCACCGGCCGCGCGAAGGTCTGCGAATCCCAGGAGGAGGCGGTCGAGGCGATCCTCGGCGGCCGGATCGAACCGGGCGATGTCGTGATCGTCCGCTACGAGGGCCCCAAGGGCGGGCCAGGCATGCAGGAGATGTTGTACCCGACCGCCTACCTCAAGGGAGTCGGGCTCGGACCGGTCTGCGCGCTGGTGACCGATGGCCGGTTCTCCGGCGGCTCCTCGGGGCTGTCCATCGGGCACGTTTCACCGGAGGCAGCTTCCGGCGGGCCGATCGCCCTGGTCGAGGACGGCGACGCCATCACGATCTCGATCCCGGAGCGCTCGATCACCCTGGACGTGCCGGACGAGGTCCTGGCCGAGCGGCGGGCCGCCCAGGAAAGGCTCGGCTGGCGTCCGGCTCACCGGGAGCGGGAGGTCTCGACGGCGCTGCGGGTCTACGGCGCGCTCGCACAGAGCGCGGACAAGGGTGCCGCACGGAAGTTCGAGGGCTGATCGTGGTGAGGATCGCTCAGATTGAGCCCGGCGCGAGCATCAGCCCGTCCAAGGCCGAGCTGCTGAGGCCCTGGCTGGCCACCCAGCCCTGGTTCCGCGGGGACGCCAGCACCGCCGAGATCGTGGGCGCCTACCGATTCGTCGACCCCGCGGGCCAGGTTGGCCTTGAGGGGCAGATCGTGCTCTGCGGCGGCCAGACCTACCACGTTCCGCTGACCTATCGCGGCGCGCCGCTGGAGGGCGGCGAGCCTGCGTTGGTGGGGACCATGGCACACTCCACGCTCGGGCGGCGGTGGGTCTACGACGGCGAATCCGACCCGGTGTTCCTGGATGAACTCGCCCGCGTGATCGCCGAAGGCGACACCGAGGCGGAGCGGTCACTGGGCGCCAAGACGGCCTGGGTGCGGGGCAGCGGCGCCTCCGCGAGGGAACCCACACCCCGCGTCCTGCGCCGTCCGGTGCCGGAACCGCCCGCGTGCGGCGGGTGGCTCACCGGACGGTGGCTGGTCGCCGGGCGCGAGGAATCGGGGGTGTTAGCCCTCCTCTGCTGAAACACTAATCCTCGCCCGGCGCCGCCGGGCCTGCACCCGCACGGCGATGAACCAGGCGAAACCGGCTAGCACCATGACGCCGATGCCGATGCTCAGCGCTGGGCTGCGCGACCACAGCGCAGCGAAGGCTTGGACGCCGACGAAGCCGACCGTCGCGTAGATCAAGGCCCAGGCGATGCCGCCCAGGACGACGGCGGGCAGGTAGCGGCGCAGCGGCATGCGGGTGACCCCGGCCGCGAGATTCACCAGGGTCTGGAGACCAATGGTGAGGAAACTGACGGTGACCGCGGGTGCGCCCCAGGTGTTGACGAGACGCTCGGCGCGCACGTAGCCGCGGCGGGAGAGGAAGGATGCGAACCGGGTGTGGAGCGTCCCCGCGATGATGCCCCGCCCGATCCAGTAGGTCGCGTTCGCTCTCGCGAACACGATGACGAACAGCGCGGCCGCCACGATGGCGAACGGCGCGTTCCATTGGGTTGGGTCCACTGCTTTCCTCGGGCTGTAGTCGTCAGGAGGCTAGGCTCGGTCGCGGGTGCCGAGAACAGCATTTTCATAGGCGAGCCTACCCTACCCCGCCGATCGGGTGCATGTGTCGCATGGCCGGGGCTTTTGTTAGGTTGGTGAACCAGGAGGTGACTATGCCAGACGGGCCAGTTTTCGATCTTGACCGCAGCACGCAGCAGGCGTGGGATGGATTCGTCGAGCGTCTCGATGAGGTGTTGTCGATGATGGACGACGAGTCTGACCTCACGATCTCGACGCTGTCGAGCGATCTGGAGCCCGTCCCGGCGATCCGGTTCACCGGGCTGCCCGGGCCGAAGGTGCTGGCCGAGGCGCTCGGTAGTGCCACCGTGACCCAGCGGCCTGCGCTGTCACCCACGCAGCGCGAGGCTCTGGCGGACCTGGGCTGGCGGTCACCGGACCCGGCCGGGGAGCACCCGGCGCGCGAGTTCTGGCAGCTGGTGGAGTCCGACCACACCGGGGCGCTCGCGTCCTCGTGCGTCGCCTCGTTGCGCACCGTCTATGGGGTGGAACACCCGGTCTTCTTGGTGCCCGACCAGCTGGCCGAAGTG
>JAUMWV010000049.1 GCA_030529455.1 Propionibacteriaceae bacterium
CAATGTCAGGCCTTGTGTTCAAGTGTTATCGCTTTACCTGAGAACGGCAACCGCCCGGGTTCAGCGGCCGAGGCCGTGATAGTCCCAGCCAGCCGCGCGCCACCGGCCGGGGTCCAGTGCGTTGCGGCCATCGATGACGATCGGACGCGCGACGACACCGGCGACCTCGACCGGGTCCAGCTCCACGAACTGGGCCCACTCGGTCAGCAGCAGCACCAGGTCGGCACCCGCCAGCGCCGCCATGACATCCTCCTGCCCGGTCAGCTCCGGGCAGCGCCGCATCGCCGCCGTCAACGCCTTCGGGTCGCTGACGTGCACATCGGCGCCGAGATCGTGCAGCCGCTCGGCGACATCCAGCGCGGGAGAATCCCGGATGTCGTCGCTGTTCGGTTTGAACGCGGCACCCAGTACCGCGACCTTGGCACCGGCGACCGACCCGCCGAGGCTGCGGACCGCCAGCGTGACGACCCGCTCCCGGCGGCGCTCATTGATGGCGTCCACCTGGCGGAGGAACGAGACCGCCTCGTCCACCCCGAGCTCCTCGGCCCGGGCCACGAAGGCCCTGATGTCCTTGGGCAGGCAGCCGCCGCCGAACCCGACGCCCGCGCCGAGGAAGCGACGCCCGATCCGAGCATCGTGACCGAGCGCGTCGGCGAGAGCGGTGACGTCCCCACCGGTGGCCTCGCACAGCTCGGCCATCGCGTTGATGAAGCTGATCTTGGTCGCCAGGAACGAGTTCGCCGCCACCTTCACCAGCTCCGCGGTCGCATAACCGGTCACGATCTGCGGGATACCCTCGGCGAGCAGCGGCGCGTAGGCCTCGTCGAGGAGACGCTGCCCATGAGCCGCGCGCTCGGGATCCGCCGGGAGGCCGTAGACGATGCGGTCCGGGTGCAGCGTGTCTTGTACCGCGAAACCTTCGCGCAGGAACTCCGGGTTCCAGACCAGCGTCGCGCCGGTCGGAGCCAGCCGGTCCGCGAGCCGCTGGGCGGTCCCCACCGGCACCGTTGACTTGCCAACCACCACCGCGTCCGTGCCAGCTGGCAGAGCGGCCAGCAGCGTGTCGATGGCCGCCTCGACGTAGCTCAGGTCAGCGGCGCCCGTGGTGGCCGACTGCGGCGTGCCCACCGCGATGAAATGAAGGTCAATCCCAGCCAGTTCCTCCTGGGTCGGCGCGGCGGTGAACCTCAGCCTGCCGCTCTCCAATGCGGGAACCAGGATCTCCTCGAAGCCGGGCTCGTAGAACGGCGCCCGTCCCTCCGCCAGCGCCGCGACCTTGTTGGCATCGACATCAATGCCGAGCACCTCATGGCCGATCGTGGCCATGCACGCCGCATGAACCGCTCCGAGGTAGCCGCATCCAATGACTGACATCTTCATAATGGTTCTTCTCACTCCTAGTGTCGTTGTGTGTTGTCGTGATGACTATGGTGGTTTCAGCAGCTTTCGACCCAGGCGGGTAGCCAAGTCGCTGCCGATGGGCGGAATGCGTAGACATAAGCCAGCCGCAGCCGCGTTGAATGCCGGTAGGCCGAGAACCGCTCTTCCCTGACCCCGAGCCGCCCCTTCAGATCGTCCAGTAGGCCGAGTACCCGGTCGGCGACCGCGGTATCGAACACCCCCTGCATGAGGCGCAGCTCCACGTGAATCCACAGGTTCGCCAGATCCAGTTCCGGCTCCCCCAATGCGGCGGTGTCGAGGTCTAGCAGACCCAGCCGCTCGCCGTCCCAGAGCAGCTGCTTGTCGTGTAGGTCGCGGTGCACGACCACGCTGCGCCGGACGGTCCCAGCCAGCATCTGGCAGACCCTCGTAGTGAGGGCCCTCATCCGGTCGAGGTCGGGCAGCGCCCCGAACTCGGCTGCCCAGTCGAACCAGCGCCACAGCACCGCGGTTTCGCTCTGCCAGGTGTGTTCGGGCAGATCGGCCTGCTGGCTGACCAGGACCGGCCAGGTCTCGACCAGGCGCTGCCACCCGCCGAGGCCCGCTTCACCGAGGTCATGCAGCGTCCGGCCGGGCAGCAGCGAAAAATCGATCCGGGTCGAGGTGTGGCTCAGTACCTCGGCGGCCGACAGGCCTGAGGCGCTGCACAGCTGGCCGAACTTTCGGGACGCCTCCGCCGCGGCCTGCGCCCGGTCCCGGCGCACCAGCTTGACCGCCCGGTCCGCTCCGAGCAACACGGCGCGGCGGTTCAGCCGGTGAACGACCAGCTCCCCAGGAAGCTCCGGGGACAGATCCGGCAGCTTCGAGTCCACGGCGTAGCCGCTGAGGTGAACCTCGCCCGCGGAATCCACTAGGCCCGCGCGCAACCGTCCCGATTCGTCCCTCAGCTCGAAGGTGAGTGTGCCGTTCTTACCGGGCCAGGCCCTGCGGACCCCTGGCAAGGAGCGCACTGTCTCCATCGCTGTCATATCAGCGCCTCCACCCGCTCCAGCTGCGTGGCCATCCGAACCCGCCACTCTGGCATTCCCGCCCGCATCGGCTCCGCCAGGCGCAGCAGCAGCGACCGGGCGATGCCGAGCCGCAACTGGTCAGACGACGGCACCGCCCCGCCGGCCTCCTCGTAGCCCTCGATGAACGAGCGCCCGCAATCGCGTTCGGCGACCGCGAGATAGGAACCCAGGTCGGAGGCCGGCACGTCCAGGCAGGCCCGGTCGAAATCGGTGAGCCACACGTGGCCGTCCGACAGCCGGACAAGCACCTGGTCGGGAGACATGTCACCGTGGGACAACACGGGGTGGCCTTCCAGCCCGGCGGCGGCGAGCTGCTGGCCGACCGCTCGCACGCGGGGAGCCAGCTCGGGGGCGAGCACGTCAAGCAGCCTGGCGTGGGCTTCTGCCTGGGTGAGCGCGTCGGACCCGCGTCCGCTCAGCTTCGCCGCCAGTTGCTCCGGCAGCTTGCTGGTCGCGGCGTGCAGCGCCGCCAGCTCAGCCCCAGCGGCCCGGCTGGCGCTGAGCAGCTGGCAATGGCCCAGGTCCCCGTCCCCGGTGAAAGCCATCACGCTGAGGTGTGGGTTGGAACCATCGTCGTGACGCCGCGGAGTCGAAACCACCGACGCCACGAAGCGCTGGAAGTCGGCGCGCAGCGGGTGAGCCTTCGCTTCGACCCGCACGACCCGGCCCCCCTGACGCAGCACCGCGCGGCGCAGCGGGTTGTAGCGCAGCAGGTCCGCGGTGGTCCACGGCCTCAGCCAGCCCCCCAGGGCGGCCTCGGCGAGCCGGCGGCCCAGGCTGGGATCGGCCGCGACCTCACCGGTTTGCAGCATCAGGCCCGGCTCCACCTCCCAATGGGTCACGCTCAAGCCGCGTGGAGCGGCCCACTTTTCGACCTTCCTCACCTTGCCGTGGCTGACCGGCCACAGCAATCGAGCCCAACCCGCCGGTTCGCCGGTCGCCGAATCGGCGAGTGCGAACGAGATCGATACATCCGGTTTGATCCGCACCCGGGAGGCACGGACTGGACGGCCTAGCCATACACTCAGGCGCTCCGGGTCAAAGACCCCGGCGAGAACCTCTGGGAATGGGCGCGTGGTCATGGTGTCCCTCCAATCCTGATATCGTCCATGGCCGTCCCGCTCCCGGCTCTCACCCAGGCACGGAACGCCTCACTGGTCGCGTACAGCTGTTCTGGCGAGTCGTCGAGCAACACCCTGCCCGCTTCGAGCCAGATCACACGGGTGGCCCGCAACGCCACTTCCGCATCGTGGGTGACGGCGAGGGTGGTGCGTCCCTGGACCAGTTCGTCGATGGCCTCCAGCACCAGCGCGGAGGACGTCGGGTCCAGACCCGTCGTGGCTTCGTCGAGGATGACCACGGGCGAATCCCGCAGCAGGGCGCGCGCGATGGCGATCCGCTGCCGCTGGCCGCCCGAAAGCGTGCCGCCCCGCTCCCCCACGACCGTGTCATAGCCGTCCGGTTGCTGGAGGATGAAGTCGTGGGCGTGCGCCGCCTTGGCCGCCGCCTCAATCTCGGCGTCGGTGGCGTCCGCGCGTCCCATCCGAATGTTCTCGCGGATGGTACCGACGAACAGCACCGCCTCCTGGTGCAGCAGCGAGACATTCGCCCGCAACTGCGCGAGATCCAGGTCAGGCAGGGGATGCCCGTCGAGGCTGACCGTGCCAGAGACCGGGTCCATCGAACGCACCAGCAGCGACACCAGGGTGGACTTGCCCGCGCCCGAGGGGCCGATGATCGCCACGCGCTCGCCCGGGTTCACCGTCAGGCTCAGCCCGCGCAGCACATCCACGCCGTCGTATTGCGTCGTGACGTTGGTGAACTCCACCTGTCCGAGCACCGCCTTCGGGCGGATCGGCGTATCGGGGCTCACCACCTCCGGCTCGATGTCCATGAGGTCGGCGACGCGCTCACCCGAGGCGCTCGCCCGGGCGATCCGTCCGGTGTACTTGGCCATGTCCCGCAGCGGCTTCATGGTGGTCCGCAGGTAGGTCGTGAACAGCACCAGGTCACCCAGCGTCATCGCCCCATCAAGGACGCGCAGCCCACCGCCGACCATCACGGCCGCAGTCGCGATGCCGACGATAAAGTCCGTGCCTCGCTCCAGCCGGGCCGCCAGGCGCCTGGACATGACGCCCTGGCGCAGCGATTCAGTATTGGCTTTCACGAACCTCTTCTCGACCACGCGCTCCAGGCCGTAGGCCTGAACCACCTTGATCGACGACAGGGTTTCCTGCGCGGCGTTGGCGAGCTGGCCCTCACCCTTGCGGGTCTTACGGGAGGCAACGGTGATCTTCTTGGACGTCCCCGAGGAGGTCAAAGTGAACACCAGGATCGCCACGAGCACCACGACCGCCAACAGCGGGTCGAGGAGGAACATCACCACGAGCATCACGAGCAGGGTCAGCACGTTAGCCAGCAGCGGCAGCCCCGCGGTGATGGACACTTCCTGCATCCGGGCGACATCACCCACGATCCGCTGCACGGTGTCGGCGCTGCGGTTGCGGGCATGGAACTGCTGGGACAGGCCCTGCACGTGCTGGAACACCCGCCCCCGCAGCGAGGTCGCGGCCCGCGAACCCACCAGGGCGAAGCAGACCGTGGCCAGGTAGTTGCTGACCGCGCGCAACGCGACGATCAGAATCAGCGCCACACCGCACCACAGCAGGAGCGTGAACGTGGCGGGCTGTTGCGAGACCTCGGCGCCGAGAGAGACCGACACAGCGTCTACCACGATCTTCATCGGCCAGGGTTCCAGGACCCGGAACGCCACCTCGAACAGCAGGGCGAACGTGCCGATGGCGATCATGCCCGAGTGCGGAGCAACATCTGGCCGGACTAGCGAGAGGCTGCGCCGCATCGGCGACTTCTGTGCTCGCTCAGTCATGGGCCACCCCACGCTGTGCCAGGTCGAGAATCCGGTCGACCACCCCGGACCAGCTGTGGCGGCGCTCCGCCTGTTCCCGGCCCCTCGCGCCGAGCTCGGCGCGGCGCTGCGGGTCAGCAGCGAGCGCGTCGATCGCCTCGGCGAGCGCTGCCGGGTTGGACGGCGGAACCAGCGTCCCCAGGTCGTTCAGCAGTTCCGGTAGCTGCCCGACCGCCGAAGCCACCACCGGCAGCCCCGCGGCGAGGTACTCGTAGACCTTCAGCGGGGAGAAGTACTGCTCGTCCTCGCCCCCGAGATCGGGATAGGGGGCCACGCCGATGGCCGAACCGCTCAGCTGCGCCGGCATGTCCTGGGGCGCGACGGCACCCCGGAAATCCACGTCCAGGCCGAGCTGAGTGGCCTGGGCCTGAAGGGCGTCACGTTCCGGGCCGTCCCCGATGATCCGAAGCCGCCACTCCTGCTTCGCCAGGCTCGCGGCCGTCAGCAGGTCGCTGACCCCATGCCACGGTTTGAGCGTCCCGACGAAAGTGACCACAGGGGCGCCCGGCTCCTCGGGCTGCGGCTGAATCCGGGTGACACTGACCCCATTGGGGACGGTGTACGCCCGATCCGTTCCAGTCTGTTCCCGCACCCAGTCACGCACCGGGTCGGAGACGCAGATGGTCGCCGCGGCCGCCCGCACCTGAAGCTGCAATGCGCCGCGGGCCGCCGCCTCATCGACGAGAACCCGGTGGGTGCGCTGCTCCTCGATCAGTGGGGCGTTGACTTCCAGCACCCCCGGGCACCCGGCCGTCGCCGAAACCTCGGCTAGCACGGTGCTGAACAGTGAGTAGCGCTCGTAGACCAGGTCCGCGCCATCCACGAGGATGCGCTGCACGATCTCGGCCGAGGCCTGCTGTTGCGCATACTCTCGTTCGGCCGGGCTCCCGGAGAGCACCGGCACCTCGACCACCTTGAGGTCAGTGAGATCGGGGGGTACCTCGCGTCCCTTCCGCGCGGCGTAGACGACTACCTCGTGGCCGCGCGCCCGCATTTCGCGCACGACTTCCTGGATGTGGACGCAGGCTCCCTTGGTACCGAACACCGGGATCCCCGGGTCCACGCAGACATAAGCGATCCTCATGACAGGCCCTCCACACCGCTGGCCCAAGCCGCCAGCTGCGCCGCCTGACGGCGGCTGTCGAATTGTTCTTCGATCAGGGTCCGAGCGTTGGCGGTCAGCTCCGCGAGCGGAACCCGGCCAGCGGCGATCTTCTCCAGAGCCGCGGCCAAACCAGCCACATCACCCGGGTTTAGCAGGATGCCGGTCTGTCCGTCACGCACCACCTCGGGCAGCCCGCTCACAGCCGTCGCGATGACGGGAGTCCCCAGCGCCATCGCCTCCAGCACGACGGTCGGCAGGCCGTCGATGTTGCCATCGGCCGCGGGAACGCACGGCGCGACGAAGACATCCGAGGCCGCGACGAGCTTGCTGACCTCTCCCTGGGTCAGCGGGCCGAGCAGCCTCACCCGGCCGTTGAGCCCAAGGCGTTCGATCTGGTCCTGCAGTTCGTCGCGCAGCTCGCCCGACCCGGCGATATCGACCTCGACCGGAACGTTCACCCGGGCCGCTGCGTCGATGAGGTCGCCGAAACCCTTCTTCGGCACGAGCCGGCCGACCGCCGAGATCTTCAGCGGGCCGACAGGGGCGGCGGGTTCCCGGTAGCCGAACCGGTCCAACTCAAGCGCGTTGTACTGCAGGCTGATCCGGGCCCCGGTACCGTCCAGCACCCGCCTCAGGTAGTCGTCGTTGAACTGGCTGATCGCGATGACCCGGTCAGCGGCACCGCAGATCCGGCGCAGCCACTCCATGTCCACCGACTCGTGGTAGATGTCCTTGGCGTGGGTGGTGATGGAGTAGGGCACGCCGGTCAGCTGCCCAGCCAGCCAAGCCATCCGGCCAGCGAGCGAAGCGAAATGGGCGTGCAGGTACTCGATCCCGTCCTCTAACACCGCCTCGGCCAGCCACAGGCCCTGAGCCACCTCGTCGGCGGGCAACTCGGCCAGGTGCGGCAGCAGCGCCAGGAACCGTTCCCCGATCTCCGGGCGGAGCAGCACATTCGATACCTGTGGCCAGAACTCGCTCGCCTTCCCCGGTCGGGGAACCCACGACACCTCCGCCTGGACCCGGGCGATCTCCGGGTGGAACCTGGCATCCGTGGTCGGCCTCAGCGCGTAGATGCGCAGGTCATCGCCGTGCGCCTCCCGAGCCAGGATCTCCGTGACGACGAACGTCTCCGAGAATCGCGGATAGACCTTGAGAACATAACCAACGCGGGTCATGCGGCACCTCCTATTTGCCGTTGAAGCCGGGCCCCCTCAAACAGGTCGGCCGCGTAGTGTCCGGTAGTGTGCAGGCCATCACGGACGATGGCCGTACGGTCGACGCGGCGAGTCACCGCGTCCGCGACCCAGGCGGACAGCGCATCAGCGCTGACCTCGGCGGATCGCAGGTAGTCCAGGGCACCGACCGCGCTGAGCGAACGGGCCCGGATGAGCTGTTCCAGGCGAGGAACCTCGCGAGGGATGATGAGTCCCGGCGTCTCGGTGGCCAGGATCTCGCACACGGTGTTGTAACCGCCCATGGCGATCACCGCGGAAGCATCGTCGATCTGGCTGGACAATCCCGGCCAGGACTGGTGGACCTCGGTGTCCGGGCCGGCCAAGGCGGCCAGCGACTCAAACTCGGAATCCTCCAGCTGCGGGCCGGTCACCACAATGTGCCGGTGCCCGGCGGGGGGACGCATGGCCACCGCCGCACGCAGCATCTGGTGACCGTCCGAGCCGCCCCCTGCGGTCGTGAGAACGAACGGGCGCGGCGCCGCATCGGTGCCGTGGTCGGCGACCCGGCGTCCCGTCGCGAGGTAACCGGTGAACCGGATGCGGTCGCTCAGTGCGGGCGGTGCCTCGCCGGTCTCGATCGGGTCGTGGACGTTGGGGTCGCCGTAGACCCACACCTCGTCGACGAGGCTGCGCAGCAGCCCCGGGTCGCCGAGCTTCTCCCATTCGGCCCTGGCGACCTCGGGCTCATCGAGCACCTCGCGCAGGCCGAGCACGACCCGGGCGGCGGGATTCTGTGCGCGAAGCCGCAACAGGGGCTCACGCAGTTCCTTCCAAACCCCATAGATATGCCGGTCGATAATGACCAGGTCCGGGGAAAAGCCGAGCAGCGCGGCCTCCAACAGGCTGGACCTCAGGTTGATGAGAGCCTGAGTTCCCCCGGCCAGGTTACGTGGCTCATAGCCGCCCTTGCCTTTAGAGATCCCGGGGATAGTCACCCAGTCGAAACCTTCCGGCAGCGGAAAGCGGAAAGCGGGAGCCAGCCCCGAAACGAGCAAGCCCGCCACCGCGGTGCCGGTCCGTTCCGGAACAACGCGTGCGATGTGGTGCGCAATCGCCAGATTCCTTCGCACATGACCCAGTCCCTGCGAGTCATGGCTGTATAGCAGCACCCGATGGGTCTCCGCCATTTTCTGCCCCTCTCAACCTGCCGCGCGCCGTCGTGCCGCGCTTAGGTTCACCCTTTCAAGCAAGTACAAGGGAGCGATGAGCCCGAAGTGAGAAACTTCTTAGACAGTCCAACCTGGATTGGTGAGCTCTTAATCGCCGGGCCTGCGGCTGAGCTGACGCAATACGGGCAGGAGTTTGAGCCACCACTGGTCGACCGGACGCTGACGCTCCCAGTCCATCTGGACCTCAATGTCCCGGAACGGGATCATGCCGTCCTCGCCGGGGACGGCATAGTCGCGGCGTCCCGACGCGATCTGCTCGCTCAGATAAGACACGCCCCTGGCGGCGAGCCGGGCCGCGTTGATCCTGTCGAAGGGGGTGGGATTCCCGCCCTGTTGCACGTGTCCGAGAACCGATTGGCGAACCGAGTAGTTCCCCTTCCCCTCCGCTTCGAACAACCGGGCAAGGACATCTGTGGTGTAGAGCTCCGAGGCGTGCTCGCCGCGAACCGCCAGGTAAAAGTTGCGCCCGGACGCGAAACTCTCGACCAGCGCCGCTGAGTCGGCCTGCAGCTCGGCCAGTGTGATGCCCAGTTCGGGCAGGTAGACCCGTTCGGCGCCACCGGCCAGGCCGCCCATCAGCGTGAGGAAACCACATAGGCGGCCCATGGTTTCCACCACGAAAGCGCGCTTGCTGGCGGCGGCCGACTGGCGCAGCATGTCGATAGAGTCCACCACCACGTTGAGCGCCGTGTCGGAACCGACCGACATCTTCCAGCCGGGCAGGTTGTTGTCGATCGTCGCGGGCAGGGCCACCACCGGCAGGTCGAAGGCCGGGTACCGGCGCCGCTCCTCGTTCATGAGGCGCAGCCCCGCATAGGCGTGGAAACCACCGGCGATGATCAGCCCGTCCAGCCGCGCCTCCTCCAGGCTGCGAGCCAGGGCGTAGAGGTCCTCGGTGTCCGGGATGTAACGCTGGGTGCCAAGGTTCGCTCCCCCGCTGCCAGCCCAGCCCTCCACGTCCGCCCAGGCCAGCTCCGAGAACTGGCCATCCCGCAGCCCAGGGAACCCGCCCCTGATGCCGATCACCTGGCAGCCCTCGTGCAACCCCAGGCGGACGACCGACCGGACGATCTGATTCATGCCCGGCGCCAGCGCCCCGGCGTGCATCATCCCGATCCGCCTGGCCGGATCGCTCACCTCAACTCTCGGCGCTGGCTCGCCGAGCGCACGGTAGATGCCGAACATCTCGGTGAACCCACTCCCCCTGGCGGCCATCGCCTCGTCATAGCGCCCCGCCTCCACATGACCGGCCACGGCCCTGGTGTTCTCGACCGCCGGGATCAGTGGCTCCATGTGCAGCGAGTTTCCCCGGACCCCGACCAGCTGCGGCTCCCGTTCGGCGTGCGCGGTGAGGACCTCCTCGACCGCGGCGACACCCAGCATCGTCGGCATCCACCGGTCATAGGCGCTGGGTTTGCCGCCCCGCTGCACATGACCCAGGATCGTGACCCGGGCGTCCTCGCCGAGGCGTTCCTTCAGCATCCCGGCGACAGCCGCCGCGGTGATCTTGACACCGTGCCGGTCAGCAGCGCCCTCGGCGACCAGGACGATGGAATCGCGCCGCCCCGCCTCCCGCCCGGTGCGCAGGATCTCGCACATCCGGTCCTCCCAGCCGTCCTTCGGCGGGAACTCGGGCAGCATCGCATAGTCAGCGCCCCCCGCGATGGCGCTCATCAGCGCGAGATATCCGCAGTGGCGTCCCATGACCTCAATGACGAAGGTCCGCTGATGGCTGGCCGCGGTCGAGCTGATCGCGTCAATCGCCTCGGTGATCCGGTGCAGCGCCGAATCGGTGCCGATCGTCATGTCGGTCCCGACCATGTCGTTGTCGATGGAGCCGACGAGCCCGGCCATGATGAGATACCGGTGCCGTTCGGCCTGCTCCGCCGAGATCTCGCCGCTGGCGAGCAGTTCCTCAATGAACTCGGGCCAACGCTGCCGCAACAGGCTGGTGCCAGTGAGGGAACCGTCCCCACCGACCACGATCACCCGGTCGATGCCGTTCCAGATGAGGTTCCGGCAGGCCTGCCTCATGCCTTCGCGGGTACGGAAGTCGGCGCTGCGGGCGGTGCCGATGACGGTGCCGCCGAGGTTGAGGATGCCGGACACGTCGCTCCAGCCGAGCCTGCGGATGCGATCGCCGCCGTCGACGGCGCCCTGCCACCCCTCCGTGATAGCAAACACCTCGGCGCCCGCGTGAATGCCGGCTCGGACAATGGCCCGGACCACCGGGTTCATCCCCGGAGCATCGCCACCACTGGTCAGGACTCCAATACGAGCGGTCATGGACCAAGCCTAACCGCTCAGCGCGGGGCTACCGACGGTTTCCTTTCGGCCGCACGATCTTGTGCGCCTGCCAGTCCGGCGACACCGTCGCCGACGTCGTGAGGGCCATGCCCGCGGTCACCGCCCCCTCGGCGAGATCGGACGGATCGACGAATCCGGGACGCCCCAGTTTGGGGGTCAGCAACCAGATATAGCCGTCGGTGGACAGATCCGTGAGGGAATCGACCAACCCGTCCACGACGTCCCCGTCGTCCTTGCGCCACCACAGCACGACGACATCGACCGCTTCGACCGCTTCCTCCACCATGTCCGCGTCGATGGCGTCCATGAGATCTGATCGCAGCTGTTCGTCGGCGTCACTGTCCCAGCCGAGTTCCTGCACCACCATGCCGGGCACCAGACCGAGCTTGCTGGCCACGTTGGACGAGTGGTCCTTTCCGGTAGAAGCCATGGGCTCAGCCTATAGCACGGCAACGTCCGGTTTGGCTGTCCTGAAGGTCCTAGCCCGGTCGCCCGCAGCCTCCCAGAGGCACCTAAGACCGGAAGCCGCGGACGCCCCGGTCTCTGTCCCCAGCCCACGGGTCCACCACCAGCCACTTGCCTGGGGGCGCCGCTTCCCCGCCGGATGCGGCCTGACCTGCCAGCGGAGACAGCAGCGCCGCCGCTCCCCAAACCAGTCAGGCGGGGCGCGGCGGCGCTATCGTCGCGGGGTTAGGCGTCTCCGCCCGCGTTACCGGAGGACCCGGCGGTCACGTCGTGCAACCGGTAGGTGTCGATGGCACGCTTCACCCACTCGCTGGGCACCTCGCCCTGCTCGGCGAGGGCCTGCAACGTCCGCACCACGATGGAGGGACCATCGATGTGGAAGAACCGGCGGGCAGCCGCGCGGGTGTCGGAGAAGCCGAAACCGTCGGCACCCAGCGTCGCGTAGCGGGCCGGAACCCATTCGCGAATCTGATCCTGGACCGAACGCATGTAGTCGCTGACGCCGACCACCGGGCCGGGGCGGCCCTGCAGCTTCTGGGTGACCCACGGCGTGCCGTGGTCCTCGCCCGGGTACAGGAAGTTCGCCCGGTCGATCTCCATGCCCTCACGCCGCAGCTCGCCCCAGCTCGTGACGCTCCACACGTCCGCGACGACCCCAAAGTCGTCCTTGAGCAGTTGCTGGGCCTCCAGCGCCCACGGCACCGCAACGCCCGAGGCGAGCAGCTGCGCGCGCCGCGCGTCCGGGTTGAGGCCCTCGAAGGAACCCTCCCTCAGCAGGTACATGCCGCGGCGGATGCCCTCGGCGTCCACGTTCTCCGGCTCCGCCGGCTGGCTGACCGGCTCGTTGTACACCGTGAGGTAGTACATGATGTCCTCGGGCTGGTCGCCGTACATGCGACGCAGGCCGTCCTCGACGATGTAGGCGATCTCGTAGGAGTAGGCCGGATCGTAGGTGCACACCGCCGGGTTGGTGGAGGCCAGGATCGGGCTGTGCCCATCCATGTGCTGGGTGCCCTCACCGGTCAGCGTCGTGCGACCCGCGGTGGCACCGATGAGGAAGCCCCGGGCCAGCTGATCGGCCGCGGCCCAGATGCCATCGGCCGTGCGCTGGAAGCCGAACATCGAGTAGAACACATAGATCGGCACCATCGGCTGGCCGTGCGTCGCGTAAGAAGTGCCCGCCGCGGTGAAGGCCGCGATCGACCCGGCCTCGTTGATGCCGGTGTGCAGGATCTGCCCGCTGGTCGCCTCCCGGTAGCTGAGGAACAGCTCGTTGTCGACCGGGGTGTACTTCTGGCCGTGCGGGTTGTAGATCTTGATGGTCGGGAAGAAGGCGTCCATACCGAAGGTGCGCGCCTCATCCGGGATGATCGGGACCACGCGGGGGGCGAAGTCCTTGTCGCGCATCAGGTCCTTGAGGAGCCGCACGAACGCCATGGTCGTGGCAACCTGCTGCGTGCCCGCGCCCTTCTTCGCCGCGGCGTAGGCCTTCTCCCCCGGCAGCGAGATGAACTTACGGTCGCCTCGCCGCTCCGGTAGCGACCCCCCGAGCTGGCGGCGCCGCTCCATGAGGTACTGGATGCGCGGGTCATCGGCGGACGGGCGGACATAGGGCGGACGGTACGGGTCGGCCTCCAGCACCTCGTCGGAGACCGGCACGTGGACGCGGTCCCGGAAGGCCTTCAGGTCCTCCAGCGCCAGCTTCTTCATCTGGTGGGTCGCGTTGCGTCCCGCGAAGTGCTGGCCGAGGAAGTAGCCCTTGATGGTGTGCGCGAGGATGACCGTCGGCGCCCCGGTGAACTCGGTGGCGGACTTATAGGCGGCATACACCTTGTGGTAATCGTGCCCGCCCCGGGTGAGCCGCCAGATCTCGTCGTCGGTCCAGCTTTCCACCATCTTGGCGGTCCGCGGGTCCCGGCCGAAGAAGTGTTCACGGACGAAGGCGCCGTCGTTGGCCTTGTAGGTTTGGAAATCACCATCGGTGATGGTGTTCATGAGGTTGAGCAGGGCGCCCTCGGTGTCGTTGTCGAGCAGCGGATCCCAGCCCCGGCCCCACACGACCTTGATGACATTCCAGCCCGCGCCGCGGAAGAATCCTTCCAGTTCCTGCATGATCTTGCCGTTGCCGCGCACCGGGCCGTCGAGACGCTGCAGGTTGCAGTTGATGACGAAGGTGAGGTTGTCCAGCTCGTCGTTCGCGGCGAGCTGCAGCATGCCCCGGCTCTCCGGCTCGTCCATCTCACCGTCGCCGAGGAACGCCCACACGCGCTGATCCGAGGTGTCCTTGATGCCCCGGTTGTGCAGGTAGCGGTTGAACTGGGCCTGGTAGATGGCGTTCATGGGCCCCAGGCCCATGGACACGGTCGGGAACTCCCAGAACGACGGCATCTGGCGGGGGTGCGGGTAGCTGGGCAGCGCGCGCACCTTGCCGTCCACGATGTGGCTGTGTTCCTGGCGGAAACCGTCCAGGTCGGACTCCTCAAGGCGTCCCTCCAGGAAGGCGCGGGCGTAGGCCCCGGGCGCAGCGTGGCCCTGGATGAAGATCTGGTCCCCGCCGCCCGGGTGATCCTTGCCGCGGAAGAAGTGATTGAAGCCGACCTCGTACAGCGTCGCCGCCGAGGCGTAGCTGGAGATATGCCCACCGACGCCGATGCCGGGACGCTGGGCACGGTGCACCATGATCGCGGCGTTCCACCGGAGCAGGCGGCGGATGCCGCGCTCCAGCTGCTCATCGCCTGGGAACTCGGGTTCGGTGGCGGCTGGGATCGTGTTGACATAGTCGGTGCCAGTGAGGCTCGGCACCCCGATCTGGCGCTGCCGGGCGCGCTCCAGCAGCTTCAGCATGACGTAACGCGCGCGGTTACGCCCCCCGTTGTCGATCACAGCGTCGAGCGAATCCAGCCATTCGCCGGTTTCCTCTGGATCGGTGTCGGGCAGGTTCGTCGGCAATCCGTTGAGGATCGGACCCGGTTCGTCGTGTGGGATCACACTGCCGTCCTTTCAAGCATCCTGATGTCTGCCTACACCCTAGTCGGTGTCCGCACCGGTGAACAGCGCCGGGACGAACCGCTGGGCTCCGGCCGGGCCCGCACCGGGCCGTCCGGCGTCTGGGCTAGCGTTACCGTATGGGATGGTTCCGCAGATTCCGCAACAACACGGGTGGCAAGGACGCACCGGCGGCAGAACCCCACCTGGACGTCGACCTCAGGCGCCGTCAGCTGGTCGCGCTGGAAGCAGCGCTGACCGGCTTGATCGACGCGATGACCCAGCCGCCCAGCCCGGTCGACAACCCCGGCTGGCAGGGAAAGATCCGCGACTATGCGTGGGTGCGCGGCGAGATCCGCACGCTCCTCGATGGGACCATCACCCACGACGGGGTGTACGACCTGATCCTGGGCGTGCGTCCCGTGTTCCGGGGTGAGGTCCCCGACGCCTACGGCTATATCGAACCGCTGCAACGCGAGGTGCTGGACGCGGTACGGGCCATGCAGGACCGCTGAGCCGGGATCGCCGGACCAGCTGGCTAGGTGCTGCTGCGGGCTGGCCAGAGGCCGACTAACCTTGCCACGTGGCCTCAATGTCTGACCAACCCCATGCTGGAAGCGCACGCGCACTGGTGCCGTCGGCGCGTGCCCGCCAGGCACTCATCAACCGGCTTTCGGCGGCCACCAGCCAGATGACCACGGCCACCATCGCTGCCATGGATCGCCAGCACCCCTGGTTCCGCGAGCTGGAC
>JAUMWV010000050.1 GCA_030529455.1 Propionibacteriaceae bacterium
AGACGGGGAACACACCCCCACCCAGACACAAGCCAGCTAACTCACACCGCAGACCGCCGACCTCCAACAGCGAGCCGGGGACACTGCTGACCCGGGGTACAAACAGCTGGGGCGGTATCCAGACCACCCGCCGCCGTACCAGACGGCCCCGGCTGCCCGCTCACCCGCGCTCCACTGCCGGGCAGCGCCCGCACTGGGGCCTGCGCTTGCCGATACCTAACCGCGCCCGACATCACAGCTGGTGCGCTCGGGCGCGGTGAATGGGTCCGGCCGGGCTATCGGGGTTCGCTCACCTAGTGGACGAGGATGCCCGCGACCGGCAGGCCGGTCGCCTCGCTGAGGTTCAGTGTCTCGCGGATCTGGTGACGGGTCGTGCGTCCGGGGGTGACGGTCAGCAGCGTCGTCGAGGCCAGTTTCGCCCCGAGGACACCGGCGGAGGAGCCAGTCATGGCGGCGGCGCTGACGATGACCCAGCGGTGCGTGGCGGCGAGCCCGGAGAGGAACTCCGCGGCGGCCGACCGGGTGAGCAGATCGACCGGGTTCGGTGCGGGACCCCCGGCGGCGACCAGGTCGACGCCGTCGCTGGGCACTGTCGCGTCCGCGGCCGGGAGTAGCCCGGCGATGTGGTCGGCCAGACCGGGGCGATCGCCCAGCGGGCGGGCCTCAAGGTCGGCGTCCACTAGGGCGACGGTGTCGCCCGCCACGCTCACCTGCCGCGCGACCTCCCGCGCGAGGGCGCTGGCCGAGCCATCGACCGAGGCGATGGCGATGGTGTTGCTCCCGGGGGAGGGCATGAAGAAGGGCAGGCCGTCGGCCACCGTGCGGGCCAGGGACGAGAGGCCGCCCTGCTCTCCGGCACCGATCACCGCGTCGTCGGTCAGTTCACGCACGTCGGCGGCGTCCCAGACCCGGTCGTTCAGCAGCACCCGGACGAAGAGGTACAAGAACCCGGCCAGCAGGCCGAGGGCGACGCCAGCGGTGAACCCGGCGACCCGGCCCATGAGGCTGGCGGGTGCTGGTTCGGTGGTGATCGCGATGTCCCCGACCTCCAGACTGACGTTGCCGAAGCTCGGTACGCCACCGGCTTCGAGCGCCTTGCGGAACTCCCCGGTGACGGCCTCCATGGCCGCCTGGGAGCGCTGCGCGTTATTGGTGGTGATCCTTGCCGAGAACACCAGCGACTGGGCCTGGGCCTGGACGCTGAGCACCTGCTGCAGCTGGGTCGCGCTCATTCGCGGGTTCAGGGATTCCCCGGCGGGGACGAGCGTCCGGGGCGAGGTGAACAGCGTCAGCGCCGAAGCCGACATCTGCTGGACGATGGACTGGGCGCCCGCGCTCGTGCTGCCCTCCTCGACCGCCCTCAGCGCGATCGTGGCCGACGAGGTGTAGTGGGGGCGGTTCAGCAGGATCGACGCCACTCCCCCGCCCAGACCGGCCAGGATGGCGACCACCAGCGCACCGACCCAGTACCGAGCCACCGACCTCGCGTATGACCGCAACGACATGAGGGCTTTCCTTTCCGGAGAGGACCTCGCCAGCTTAGCGGGTGGACCCCTCTAGACTGAGGTCCAGGAACGAGCTGGAGGAGACGCATGCCTGCCAAGCCTGTCGTGGTGTGGATCACCTCTGGATACCCGTATGGCGCCGGTGAACAGTTCATCGAGACCGAGGTGAGGCACTGGGCCGGTTTCGACGGCGAGGTGATCCTGCTGCCAGAAAACGACATGGGCAAGGGTGCGCGTCCGACCCCGCCGCGGGTGCGGGTGTCGACCCAGCTCATGGACCGCTGGCACCGCCGCCGCGCGCAGCTGGCGGCGGCCGCGCGGGCGCTGGTGTCCCCGGTGTGGTGGCGGGAGCTCGGCTACCTCATCGGTTCCCGGTCCGTGTCGGCCTACCGGCTCAAGCACGCCTTCTTCTCGGTGGTGCGGGTCCAGATGGAGCTGCGGGAGCTGCGGGCGATCGCGTCCGAGCTGGGGCGTCCCATCGACGTGGTCTATTCCTACTGGATGTCGGTCGGCGCGTTCGCCGGGTGCCTGGCCCGGCGCAAGGGGATCGTCCGGCAGGTGGTGTCGCGGGCACACCGCAGCGAGTACTACGAGGAGGCCCGCCCCGCCCACTACACGGCGCTGGTCAGGCAATTCGCCCCCGACATCGACACCCTGGCGGTGATCTCCCAGGACGCCGCCGACTACGCCCCCCGCTACGGCTTCCGGCCCCACCAGGTCGTGATCTCGCGCCTCGGCGTGGCCCGGGCCCCGCGCTGCCAACCCTCGCCCGTCGGCGAACTGTCGCTGCTGTCGGTGAGCACCCTGACCCCGGTGAAACAGCTCCCCCTGATGATCGAGGCGATCCGGCGGGTCGCGCAGGCCCTGCCCGGGGTCAGCATCACCTGGCACCACGCCGGCGACGGGCCGCTGCGCGCCGAGGTCGAGGGGCTGATCGCCGAACGGCTGCGGCTACCGAACCTGCGGGTGGAACTGCTCGGGCACCTCGACAACGCCGCCCTCATGGCCTGGTACGAGACCCACCCGGTGGACCTGTTCCTCAACTCCAGCGCCCACGAGGGCGTGCCGGTCTCAATCATGGAGGCCATGATGCGCGGGGTGCCCGCGATCGCCCCGGACGTCGGCGCGATCCGCGAGGTGGTGCCAGCCGACGTGCTGCTGCCCCACGACGCCAGCGCCGCCGACCTGGCCGACCGGGTGGTGGCCTTCCACGAGCGGGCCAAGGATGCCGACCTGAGGGACCGGGCCCACGACCTGGTCGAACGCGACTACCACGCCGACACCAATTACGCCGCCTTCGTCGCGATGGTCAGCGACCGGATTGAGGCCCGGTGTGAATAGGGCCGCGATCCGCTCGGCCGCCGCGGCGCTGATCTTCCTGATGCCGGTGGTGTCCTCCCTCGGCTCGGTCGTCACGGTCGCGGGGCTGGCCGCTGCGCGTCCGCTGGCGCTGCTGCTGTGCCTGGCGGGTCTGGCGAGCATGGTGCGGTGGAACGACACGGCCACCCTGATCGTGCTGCTCGCGGGCGTCTGGCTGGGGTGGGGTTTAGCGAGCCTGCATTCGGCGGACGGGTTCCGGAAACTGTTCGCGATCGGGGTCGGGTTCGCGACGGCGCTCGGCTTCGTCGTGTACCCGTGGACCCGGGACCGGCTGCGGCTGCTCGCCCGGGCCTGGTTGTTCGCCTGGCTGGTGGCGATCGTCCCTGCCTGCTACGAGATCGCGACCGGACGCCACCTGCCGAACTACCTGGCCAGCTCGCCGGAGTGGACGAGGCAACGCTCGGACGACATCGCGTCCTACTTCGTGAACCCGAACCCGTTCGCCTACTTCCTGTGCGCCGCCATGATCGTGTTCGCGATGGGGGCCCGGCTAGAGGGGCCCCGCATGAGGCGGGTGCTGATCGCCTGCTGCCTGGTGACCCCGCTCATCATCACGCAGACGGCCAGCCGGGCGGTGCTGGCGGTGTCGCTGCTGGTGGTGGTGTGGGTGCTGTCGACGACCGAGTGGGTGAGGACCCACCGGCGGGCGGTGCTGGCCGTGGCCGCGGTGGCGGTCGCGGTGGCCGCGGCGGTGTTCCTGCTCACCCCCGGCGTGACCGATCGGGTGCTGTCGTCTTTCCAGGGGTCCGGCTCCGACCGGGTGAAGCTGTACCTCAACGCGGTGTGGATGTTCGTCTCAAGCTGGGGGCTCGGGGTGGGGCCCGGCATGTTCGAACCCATTATGCGCACCGGGATGGTGCCCCATCAGACCACCGGCGCGGTGAACCCGCACAGCGGGGTGTTCGAGGTGCTGAGCCAGTACGGGTTCCTGGTCTCGGCGGCGGTCGGCGCCGCGCTCGTCGTCCTCGCGGTCAAAGGCGCACACGGGTTCCGGCGCGCGTCCACGGCTGATCCCGCCCGCCGGATCATCCTGCAGGGCCTGACGGTGACGGCCGTCGCGCTGCCCCTGCTGTCGTTCGGGGACAGCACCTTCCTGGACTCGCCCATCGCCTGGGCGCAGATCGCCACCACGCTGGCGTTCTTCCACGCCCAGCACCACCTGAGGCCCGTACCGCCTCTTCCGGCGACGACCGGGGTCACAGACCGGCGGCTGCGCGTCCTGCGCCGCGCTGACCAGGGACGCTGCACGCCCGGGTGAGGCCATCCCGGCCCCCGGCGGGCCGAGTGGGCCAGCGGCTCACGACACCCGGCGCTGGAACTCCGTAGGACCGAACCACGGCCGCCCAGCCCAGACGAAACCCTCGGCTGAGGCATCGCCGTCCGGGCATGGGTGGGCGACCTCGTCCAGCTTGGCCGGGGGGCCGAACTCGGTGCTGCCGGTGACCACCTGCGCATCGAAATAGGAGCCGTAGCCGGTATCGGGCTCGGCGACGAAGCGCACTGTGACGGTGCCGTCCTTCAGCACCCGCCGCAGCTCGGTGATCGAGCGTCCCAGCCCACAGGCCGCATAGGTCAGGACGTAACCGTCGCGTTTCGCGTACTTGATCAGGTCGCGTGGCGCACGCGGTGGCACCGGGGTGGCCATCACCCGCGGCGGTTCGTGCTCCGCCGGGACCGCGAGCCGGTTTGGTCCGGTCGGGACGACCTTCAGCTTGAGGCTCGCCAAGAACGTCCCCCCGTTGGCCTGGTCCGCCAGCGCCTGGGCGGCCTCTTCCGTGGTGCTGCTGTGCCACGTCGGCACCGGCACCGCCTGGTCGGCCTTGGCCAGGCGTCCCTGAGGCAACTCGGGGATCGGGCTGCACGTGGTGATGTGGGTGATCGTCGGCTCTTTCGGCCAGGTCGTCTCTACGTGGTGCGGCACCTCAGCGGTGAGAAACCGCGTCCAGATCTCCTGAGCGGAGGAAGCACCCTCGCGGGGCCTCTCCTTCCGGTAGCTGAGGCGAACCCGGGCCTGGTCGTTCACGTCCTCGCCCCGCTCGAAAACCAGCTCGAAGGACTCCCACGATGAGTTGCAGTCGACGCCGATCAGCCGCCAGCCAGCCCGCCGGGCGGCGGCGATCTCGGTACTCCGGATGGTCTCGAGAGAGCCTGACAGCAGCGCCGAATCTCGTCCGGCGATCCGTATGGCGCCGACCTGTTGGGTGCCGCCCGCGCCAGGAGTGGTGGTTTCTGCCGGGGCGAGCCACGGGTCGGTCCAGACCACCTGCGCCCGGGCCCAGTCGGTGTGGTTCGGCAGATACCTGCCGTCGGGGGGCGGCCAGCTGCATCCGGCGAGGCAGGCCAGCAGCAACGCGGCGGCGGCGCGGTGTCGTGGGCGGTGGGGCATCGCGATCAGTCCTCCGGCAAACTCACCGACAGCGGGGTGGTCCACGAGGTGGGCCCCCTCAGATCTGCCTGGTTGAACTCGTTCCGGGTCATGGTGACGACCTTCCCCTCTCCAGGTTCGTAGACCGTGACCGTGTCGCCGGAGGCACCGACGACCAGCGTCACGTGGGCGCCGCTTCCCGGCTCGTTGATGCCATAGGAGTACAGCGGGACGGTGTGTCCGCGCGAGACCGCATCGAGGATCGCGTCATAGGTCGCCTCCGGCGCGCTCAGGTCGACCAGGCGGGACCGGTAGGTGGTTCCCGGGACACCCGCCGGGTGGTCGGGGTGGGACATCTGATCGTCCACCGCCTGAGGCAGGGTCCCCCAGGCCTGGGGCCACCACTCGTTGGTCTCGTCGTGCATCGCCAGTGCTGCATGACCGAACCGTTTCTCCGGACTCGTGCCGGTCGCGTCGGGCAAGACGCCGCGCGGGTCGATGCCGGTCTGGATATACATGGCGTAGGCGGGATCGTTGATCATCCGCGACATGACGATGGTGGAGGAACCGCAGGTGGTGCGGTCGGGCTGGGTGAAGCGGCCGACGTTCTTCGCGCTGAGCGGGTCGAGAACACGCATCTGATCCGAGTCCAGGGACCCGAGCTGGCGGGCGTAGGCGGCCAGGGCCGTCCCGGTCAGCCCGGACCCGATCGCCGCCAGAATCCACGGCTTCTTCTCCGGGTCGGATTCTTCTTCGAGTAGGCGCTCGACCTGGGCCCGCTCGTCCGGCGACATTGCCTCCAGGGCCTGCTGGGCGCGCTGGGCCGTGTTGCCGCGCAACGGACCGGTGTCTTGCTGATACCCACCCGCCGAAGACGGCAGGTTGGTCTGGTCGATCGCGGACAGGCCAGGGACGGTGTGCCGGGGCAGCCGGGCTCCGTCCAGACCGGCCTGCATGCCCGCCCCGCAGGCCCGGATCGCCCGGTCGGCGTCGGTGTAGGCCCTGATGAGGTTGCCGATGCCGGCCCCGACGACAGCGATCCGGTCGGACACCTCGCTCGCCAGGTCCCAGGGCAGCTGCAACAGGCTGATGGGGGCGAGCGCGCTCAGCAGGTCACGATGTCCCGCATCGTGGAGCGAGCGCGCTCTCGCCATGTCCGTGGCGCAGGTCCGTAGGGCCTGCCCGACGTGCTGCGTCGCCTGGGACACCGAGTCGAACCGCACCCTGGTCGCGAACAGGGAACTACGGCAGCCCTCTCCGGCCTCCCCATCCCACACGCCGACGGTGAGGCCGCGCTGGGTGGAGCCAAGGTCGAGCTCGGCGGCCTCCCATAGCTGGGTGGCCTTGTGCCACTCGGCGGCGGCCAGCTCAATGTTCTCGGGCTGGGGGCCGGGTTTGACCGTCGCCATCCTGGCGGCCGTCTCCACCAACCGGAGCAGCGTGCGGACCGCCTCGGTCGGCGGCCAAAGCGAGATGCCTTGGAGTTTGGCGAGTACGGTCTGCAGTCCCTTCGCGATATCCAGCAGCGTCATCGAACGTTGACCCCGTTGAAGGTGCCAGCCGTCCGCTGGTCAGTGGCGTGGAAGGTCTGGATGCAGGTGTCGATCTTGCCCTTGGTCTCGGAGAGGATGGACGCGGCAGTGCGGGTCAGCCCCTCCAGCTCACCGGCGGCCCAGGAGGCGTCCGGCGCGAGTTCGCCCAGCGCGGCGCCGTGGGCGGCCGGGCCGAGCCGGTAGCCGTTCATCGCGTCCAGGCTGTGTGCTGCGCCCCTGCCCCAAGCCGCGCGGATGGCCTCTTCGTCAAGGTACACCGTTGCACCCCCTTCGTCCCGCGTCACTGCTCGGGCAGTCTATAAGGGCGGGGGGCCAGGGCTCAGCGGATGGCGACGAACTGGCCGCTCCTAGCGGATTCGATCATGGCCTCGCAGACCTGCACGACGCGGGACCCCTGGTCGAGGGTGACGATGTCGGACTCCTTGCCCAGCACCGCGTCCCGGAAGTTCTCGTGCTCCACCCGGAGCGGCTCGGGCTTGGCGATGGCGAATCTGACCACCTCGCCTTCGCTGACGCCGCGGAACTGCGCGATGTCGTCCCAGGTGGTCGCGACGGTCCCGTTGGCGTAGAAGGTCAGGTCGGCGGTGAGGGTGTCAGCGACGAACATGCCCTTCTCGCCCGTGACGATGGTCAGCCGCTCCTTGGTGGGGGTGAGCCAGTTCACCAGGTGGTTGCTCATCAGCCCGCCGGAAAGCTGGCAGGTGGCCGCGACCATGTCTTCGTGTTCGCGTCCCGATTTGTACATGGTGCGCGCCGCAACCATCTCGTAGTCGCGCTGCGTCACCCACGAGGTCAGGTCGACATCGTGGCTGGCTAGGTCTTTCACCACACCGACGTCGGCGATGCGGGCTGGGAAGGGGCCCTGCCTGCGGGTGCAGATCTGGTAGAGGTCGCCCAGTTCGCCAGCCTCCAGCCGCTGCCGCAGGTGCTGCAGCGCCGCGTTGTAGCGTTCGATGTGGCCAACCGCGCCGATCACCCCGGCGGCGGCGAACGCACCGGCGAGCCTCTTTGCGGCCTCGGCCGTCTTGGCCAGCGGTTTCTCGATCAGGGCGTGCACCCCGGCAGCGGCGAGCGCCAGGCCCGCCTCCTCGTGCGCCTCAGTGGGCAGCGCCACGACCGCGTAGTCGATCCCCGCCTCGATCAGCGCCTCGACGTTCGGCAACACCTCAAGATCGCCCGCGACCCTGTGGGGATCGCCCGTCGCATCCGCGACCGCGACGAGGTCGACCCCGTCGATGGCCCGCAGATTGCGGGCATGGTGACGTCCCATCATGCCCAGACCGATCAGCCCCGCACGCAGATTCGTCATAGCTCGCTCCCATCGCTCACGGGCCTCAGTCTAGTCAGGGGCCATTAGCAGCCCAGCTCGCACTCAGCGCACTCGCTGCTTTCGTCGTCTGGCGAACGGGTCGGTGTCGGATGTCGCCCCGGCGGTGGACGTCGAAGGCTTGGCTGTCCGAGTCGATCAGCACGGGTGCCATCCCCGTTGACACACCGGCGCCGCCGCAACTACTGTCCGGCCTAGTGATTCGGAACTCCGGTGGGATTCCGGGCGGTCGCGCCACTGTTATAGCCAGACCCGAACGCTGCTTTGTCATCAACTCATCTGTGAGCGCTGGACTCCTGATGCAGTGAGCGGGTTCTCTCGTCAGCGTCAGCTGTGCAGCACACACGTCCAATGGAGAACCTATGAAACATGGTCCACGGGTCGGCGTCCTGCGCGGCCCATCTCGTCCCCTGAAGCGCAATCCATTCGCGTTGCTGCTCGTGCTGGTCCTGGCCGCTGTCGCTGGCTGCTCCGGGACCTCGCCCGCCAGCCCATCGGCGAGCGCCACCCAGGCGCAGGCCAAGACCCCCATCGTCATCGGCCAGACCAGCGTGCTGTCTAGCCTGGACCCGTTCAAGGAGAGCTGGAGCCTCACGGCTGCCGGTGTCGGCGAGTACGTCTTCATGCTGCAGCCGGACGGCACCCTGACCTCCCGTTTCGTGGACAAGCTCCAGCGCACCGACGACAACAACTGGACCATGACCGTCAAGGAGGGCCCCAAGTTCTCCGACGGTTCCCCGGTAGACGCCAAGGCGCTGGCTGAGGGGCTGAACGCGATCCAGAAGAACAACCCGCTGTCCAACGCCTCCGCCGGCGTCATCACCTTCACCCCGGAGGGGACCACCCTCAAGGCACGCACCGAGCGTCCCACCGCCGACCTGGCGTCGATCCTGAGCGAGTGGAGCAACGTCGTGTTCAAGGCGGGCGGCGGCGACAAGAACCACTTCACCGGCCCCTACCAGGTCAAGGCCTTCACCGCGAAGACCAGCCTGGAGCTCACCCCCAACACCCACTACCCCGACGCTGAGCGGCGCCCCGAGGTGACCCTCAAGGCGTTCCCGGACGTCGAGGCCATGAAGCTGGCCCTGCAGTCGAGCAGCATCGACATGGCGTTCACCATCACCCCCGATATCGCCGGTCAGCTGGAAGGCGCCAGCGGCATCAAGGTGAAGTCGATCGACGCCGGCTACCAGTACTTCGGGCGGCCGAACCTGACCAGCGGCCCGCTGGCGGATCTCAAGGTTCGTCAGGCCCTCGACAAGGGCCTGGACCGCAACGCCTACGTGAAGGCGCTGAAGGGCGGCGCGGTGGCCACCGGCACCTTCGCCCGCTACTACAGCTTCGCGGGCAAGGAAGACCTCACCCCCAACGCGGACGAGGCCAACCGGATTCTGGACGAGGCGGGCTGGGCGAAGGGCGCCGACGGCATCCGGGCCAAGAACGGCGAGCGGCTGAGCGTCCGCCTGGTCACCTACCCGATGCGTCCCGACCTGTCGATCATCATGCAGGTCATGGTGTCCCAGCTGAAGGAGCTGGGGATCGACTCCAGCACCAGCGTCGTCGACGACATCCAGGGCGCCGTGAAGGAAGGCAAGTACGACCTCGCGCTGTGGGCCCAGCACACCGCCCCGACCGGGAACCCGTCATTCTTCCTCAACCAGTTCTTCCGGACGGACGGCGCGGCGAACCTCACCGGCTATTCCTCGCCCGCGACCGACGAGATGCTGACCCAGCTGGCTGCGCTGCCCGCCGGGCCCGACCGGGACGCCCTCGCCGTCAAGGTTCAGGCCCAGATCCGCGCGGATCAGGCGATGCTGTTCCTCGTCGACCCCCAGTGGCACATCGGTGTGACGGATCGCCTGTCCACCTACCAGCCCTACTGCGGGGACTACTTCGTCGTGGACGCCAAGCTTGGGCTCTCCTGACCGGCTACTGATCGGTGTTGCTCGCCAGGTGGGTCTGGTCCTCCTGGCGAGCATCGCCATCTTCGTCGTCACCCGCCTGATCCCGCGGACCCCGATGCAGGTCTACCTGGAGTCGCGCGGGCTGCCCGTCACCCCCGAGGCCATAGCGGCCCTGAGCCAGAAATGGGGCCTGGACGGTCCCCTGACCCACCAGTACCTGCGCTGGGTCTACCGGTTCTTCACCGGCGACTGGGGCGAATCCCTCTCGTCGGGGGCGCCGGTCAGCACCGAGTTCCTGAGCCGCCTGCCGGTCTCCCTGGCGATCGGGCTGGGCGGGGTGGCGCTGGCCTTCGTCTTGTCCTACCCGCTCGGCATGCTCGCCCACACCCGGCGTGGGGTTTGGGAGTGGGCGACCCGGGGCCTCGCGGTGCTGGGGCAGGCGGTCCCCAGCTTCCTCGTCTGCACCCTCATCATCACCGTGGTCGGGGTGCAGCTGAAATGGGTTCCGTTCTACCGGCTACCGCCCAGCCAGGCCGTGATCGCGCCGATGCTCGTCGTCGCGTTGTACGCCCTCGGCCAGCTGTCCCGCGTAGCCTGCGCGCACGCCGAGCAGGAAGCCAACGAACCCTACGTGCAGGCCGCGGTCTCCCGCGGTTTCACCCGCGCCCACGTGCTGTGGCGGGACGCCTGGCGTCCCGTGCTCTACGGCCTGGTCAGCGCCGTCATCGCGAAGATGGCGTGGGTGATCGGCGGCACCGCCGTCGTGGAATATGTCTTCGCGGTCCCCGGGGTCAGCACCTATGTCATCACCAGCATCTCGACCCGGGACTACACGGTGGTGCAGTCCTACCTCATGGTGCTCGTGCTGTGGATGTTCGCGACCCACCTCGTCCTCGGCATCGTCTTGAACCGCCTAGATCCGAGGTCGCGATGAGGCCCCGCCCCGCGGTCGTCGCGATGATCCTGGTCATCGCCGCCCTCACCGTCCTGTGCGCCCTGCCGCACGCAGACCCGGTGCGGGTGGACCTCGCCGAGGTGCTCGCGGGCCCGAGCTGGACGCACCCCCTCGGCACCGACCACCTGGGCCGTGACCTGTGGGCCCTCACCGCGTCGGGCTACTGGCGGACCCTGACCGTGGTGGCCGCCGCCTGCTCGACGAGCCTGCTCGTCGGTGTCCCCCTCGGGCTCCTCGCCGGGTTCCGGGGCGGCCTGCTCGACGCCACCATCCGGACCGTCACCGACCTCACCATGGTGATCCCGAGCTTCGTGGCCGCCCTCATCATCACCTCCATCGTGAGCCTCACCCCCTTCACCGCCGGGGTGGTCCTGGGGTGTTTCGGCGCCGGGCCCTACGTCAACCAGGTCCGGGCCCTGACCCGGACCGTGCGGTCCCGGGACTACGTGCAGGTGGAGAGGCTGCTCGGCACCCCGACCGCGATGATCCTGGGGCGGCACGTGCTGCCCGCCGTGCGGACGCCGCTGTTTCGCTACTTCGGGGCGAGCGCGTCCGGCGCGGTGCTGGCCTACGCCGGGCTGGCCTTCATCGGGCTGGGCATCGACGCGACGACCCCCGACTGGGGCACCATGCTCTACGCCTACCGGTCCATGACGGATCACCCGATCCTGATCCTCGCCCCAGCCGCAGGCATCCTGCTGCTGGCCCTGTTCTTCCATGTCGTCTTCGATCGGGAGCACACGTGAGTCCCGCGTCCCACCGCCCGCTGCTGAGCGTCGAGAACCTGACCGCGGCCGCTACTCTGCCGCAGCCACGGCCGATCCTGCGCGGCGTCGGCTTCACGCTCGCCCCCGGTCAGCGGACCGGGATCGTCGGCCCCTCCGGTTCGGGCAAGAGCATGATCCTCAAGGCCCTGACCGGCTTCGCCCCGCCGAGCATCGAGGTGACCGGCACCGTGGCCCTGGAGGGCGCGGACGTGCTGGCCCTGCCCGCGGCGCAGCGGCACCGCCTCGTGACCGCCACGCTGGCGCTGCTGTGGCAGGACTCGATGCAGTCCCTCAACCCCTACGAGACCATCGGCACCCAGTTCACCAAAACCCTCCGCCTGCACCGCTCCCTGCCGGGGGACGAGCTGCGCGGCCTGGCCGCACAATGGCTGGACCGGGTGGGGCTGCCCCACCCGGACAAGGTGCTGAGGGCCTACCCGCACCAGCTGTCCGGCGGGATGAGGCAGCGCACCATGCTGGCGATGAGCCTGTGCGGCGACCAGCCGATCGTGGTGGCCGACGAACCCACCACCGCGCTCGACGTGGTGCGCCAGGCCGAATGCATTGAGCTGATCGACGAGCTCAGCCGCGGCCGGGACCGGGCCCTGCTGTATGTCTCGCACGACCTGGCCCTGACCGCCCGGCTGTGCACCCACGTCATGGTCGTCGATTCCGGCACGATCGTGGAGAGCGGGACGCTCGACGAGGTCTTCGGCCATCCCCAGCACGACGTGACGCGGCAGCTGCTGCACGGCACCAGAAAGGTACGGCCGAGATGACCCGAGTACTGTCCCTCGAAGGGGTCACCCGGACCTTCCGCCGGGGCGGGCATCCGGTCACGGCCGTCGACCACGCGGACCTGGAGCTGCACGCCAACCAGACCCTCGCCCTCGTCGGGGAATCGGGGTGCGGGAAGAGCACCCTGGGCAAGATCTGCGTCGGCCTGCTCCAGCCCGATTCCGGCCGGATCGTCGACGAACGCGGCGTGGTCCTGGACCGGGCCCGCGCCTGGCGCGCTCTGCGTCCCCGGTTCCAGCTGGTCTTCCAGGACCCCTACGCCTCCTTCTCTCCCCGGCTGACGCTGAAGGCCAGCCTGCTGCCGCTGGCCCGCCGCGTGCATGGGGCGGGCGCCCTGGATCAGGTGGTGGAGCTGCTGCGGCAGGTCGGGCTGGAGGCGGCCCACCTCGACCGGCGACCGGCGCAGCTGTCCGGCGGCCAGTTGCAGCGGGCCGCGCTCGCCCGGGCCCTGCTGGCCCAGCCGCGCCTGCTCGTCGCCGACGAGGTGGTCTCCGCGCTGGACGTGGCCATGCAGGACGAGATCGCCCGGCTGCTCCGGCGGCTCCAGCGCACCTGGCATTTCTCGCTGCTGTTCATCACCCACGACCTCGGCCTGGCAAGGGAGGCCGCGGACGAGGTCTGCGTCATGGCCGACGGGAGGGTCGTCGAACGCGGCCCGGCCGGGCAGGTCATCGACGCCCCCGCCACACCGGCCGCCCAGCGCCTCGTCGAGGCCATCCCACGGTTCCCCTGGCGTCAGTAGGCGACCAGGCCCCGGGAGCGGAACTGGTCCCGGACCCGGTCGACGAGTCCGGGTGGCGGCGGTGAGGTTTCGGCCAGTTCGTAGGACAGCCCCAGCGTCGCCCACTTGTCGCGGCCCATCTGGTGGAACGGCAGCACCTCCACCCTGGTCACCACCGGGATCTGCTCGACGATGTCGGCGACGGCCTCGACGTTGTCGACGGCGTCGGTCAGTCCGGGCACCAGCACGAACCGGACCCACACCTCTTCGGAGCCGCGTTCGCTGAGGCGGCGGGCGAAGTCCAGGGTGGGGGCCAGCTCCCGGCCCGTCGTCCGCCGGTAGGTCTCTGGCAGCCCGGACTTGATGTCGAGCAGCACCAGGTCCACGTCGTCGAGCAGCTCATCGGAGGCGTTGGCGCCCAGGAAGCCGGAGGTGTCGAGCGCGGTGTGGATGCCCAGCTGTTTCGCCTCGCGCAGCAGCCGCCCCACGAAGGCGGGTTGCATCAGCGGCTCACCGCCCGAGATGGTCAGGCCACCCTTGGTGGTGCGGAAGATGCCCCGGTAGCGCTTCAGCCGGGCCACGAGTTCCCCCAGCCGCACCGGCTGCCCCTTCGCCGCGAACATGGTGTCGGGGTTGTGGCAGTACAGGCAGCGCAGCGGGCAGCCCGACAGGAAGACCGTCATCCGGGTGCCGGGCCCGTCGACCCCGGTCACCAGCTCCCAGGAGTGCATCGAGGCTAGTTCGCCGTCGCGCACGAGCTGCAGCTGCTCCGGGCGCGCCAGGTCGTCGGCGATCCCGATCCCGGCGGTTCCGGCGCCGTCGGGCCGCAGCCGCGGCGTCCCCAGGTCGATGGGGACGATGCGGCGTTCTCCGGAGACGCCGTCTGCGGCGGGGGCGAGGCACACCCCCGCCTGGGGTGAGGTCATGAACCCTGGTGGAAGGTGCGGGACAGCACGTCGCGCTGCTGTTCCTTGGTGAGCTTGACGAAGTTCACGGCGTAGCCGGAGACCCGCACGGTCAGGCTCGGGTACTTCTCCGGGTTCTCCATCGCGTCCTCGAGGGTCTCCCGGTTCAGCACGTTGATGTTGGCGTGGAACAGGCCGGGGGTGCTGCCGCGCTCCTCCCGCTGCGCCACCATGTCGGCCACGCGCGCGTCAGAGGTCTTGATCGCCAGGTTCTCTCCTGGTTGGTCGGTCAGCAGCCCTCGGGCACGAAGCCCGCGTCGAGGATGCCGACGAGGTGGTCCACTTGCTCGGCCTTGGTGCGGCCCAGGGCGGAGGGGGTGATGGTGTTGGTCAGCGAGATGCCGTCGAGGGCGTCGGCGTAGTCCAGCTTGCCCACCGACAGCATGGACGCCAGCATCCCGTGGTTGTCGACGCCGTTCTCGGGGTTCGCGCCCGGGGCGAACGGCGTCCCGGCCCGGTGCCCGGACGGGAAGGACCCGGTCGCCTTGCCGTAGACCACGTTGGAGGTGATCGTCAGCACCGACTGGGTCGGGA
>JAUMWV010000051.1:0-6139 GCA_030529455.1 Propionibacteriaceae bacterium
AGATCACGGTGACCGCCAAGGTCAAGGATGGGTTCAAGTTCGGCACGGTCGTGCCGAAGGGTTGGACCAAGAACGACGACGGCACGATGACCTTCACTAAGACGGTCGATCGTCCCACCTGCGCGGTGGCCCAGGGCAAGCGTCCTCTGCCTCGCACGGGTGCTGGCGCCGAGCTCTACGTGCTCGGCCTGGCAGCTCTCGTCGCAGCCGGCGCGGCCGGTCTCACGGCTAGCCGCCGTCGGGGCTGACCTGGGCTGAGTTGACCCAATGAGTTGAGGGGCCGGTGGATTCGTCCACCGGCCCCTCACTCGTCCGGGCAGGCAGCCAACACCCGCCCAGGACAGCTATGCTCTGAGGCGGTAGCGCCTAAACCGCTCACCTCTGCCGGGGCGACCGGCAGGCAACACGACAACGCCACATTCACTGCTTCTACGAAAGGTAGACCCATGAGTATCACCAGCCGTTATCACGTCACCGGAATGACCTGTGGCCGGTGCGTTGCCCACGTCAAAGAGGAGATCCAAGAGATCAGCGGCGTCAGCGAGGTGGAACTCACGGTCGCTGGCGATATGACGATCATCTCCGATGCCGAACTCGCGTTCGCCGATGTCGAGGCCGCCGTGTCCGAAGCGGGAGATTACACGGTTAGCGCTGTCGACTGACGACCCTAGCCACGACCTGCCGACCACGCCGCCGGAAACCTCCGAGGACATGAATACACACACTTTCGAGCTCGATATCACCGGCATGACCTGCGCGTCCTGTGCGGCGCGGATCGAGAAGAAACTCAACCGGGTTGAATCCGTTCACGCCAGCGTCAATTACGCAACAGAACGGGCCAGCATCGTCGCACCAGAACAGGTTTCGGCTCAGGAACTGATCCAGGTCGTTGAGGCGGCCGGATACGGCGCATCCTTGCCTAGCGAGGAACCGCAGGCGGACGCGAATCTGGGTTCCGCCCGCCTGCGGCTCATCGTCGCGATCGTCTTGTCGGTTCCGATCGTCGCCATGGCGATGGTGCCGAGCTGGCAATTCCCCGGCTGGCAGTGGGCGTCCCTGGCCGGGGCGAGCGTGGTCGTGTGGTGGTGTGACTGGGGATTCCACCGGGCCGCCGCGCTAAACCTGCGGCACGGCACGGCCACCATGGACACGCTCGTCTCCATGGGCACCTCGGCCGCCTACCTCTGGAGCCTCTACGCGCTGCTGTTCGGGCACGCCGGAACCATCGGGATGAGGCACGAATTCGAGTTCGTGCTCCGCCGCTCGGACGGTCTCGGCAACGTCTACTTCGAGGCTGCCTGCGGCATCATCACCTTCTTACTGATCGGACGCTACATCGAGGCCCGCTCCAAGCACGAGGCGGGCTCGGCGTTGCGGGCGCTCCTCGAACTCGGCGCCAAGGACGCCCTCGTCCTCGTCGACGGCAAGGAGGTTCGCGTCCCCATCGGTGCGGTGCGCATCGGCGACCAGTTCGTCGTCCTGCCGGGGGAGAAGGTGGCCACCGACGGCGTCGTCGTCAGCGGCGCCTCGGCGCTGGACGCCTCCCTCATCACGGGGGAGTCCCTACCGGTCGAGGTCGGAGCCGGGGACAGCATCATCGGCGGGACCATCAACACCACCGGACGGCTCCTCGCCCGCGCCACCGCGGTTGGCGCCGACACCCAGCTGGCCCACGTCGCCCGCCTGATCGAACAGGCCCAGACCGGCAAGGCCAACGTGCAGCGGCTAGCCGACAAGGTCTCGGGAGTCTTCGTCCCCGTCGTCATCGGCATCGCCGCGATCACCCTGGTGGGCTGGCTGCTCGCCGGAGCCGGGAGCGGGTTCGCGTTCACGGCCGCCGTCGCGGTGCTCATCATCGCCTGCCCGTGCGCGCTCGGCCTGGCCACCCCGACCGCGCTGCTCGTCGGAACCGGCCGGGGCGCCCAGCTGGGCATCCTCATCCGTGGCCCCGAGGCGCTGGAAGCCGCCCGCGACATCGACGTCATCCTGCTGGACAAGACTGGCACCGTCACCACCGGCGAGATGAGTGTGCAGAACGTCGCCGCGGTCGGCGGCCGCGACGAGCTGCTGGCCCTCACGGCCTGCGTGGAAGCCAACTCGGAACACCCCATCGCCAAGGCCATCGTGCGCGCCGCCGAGGGGCTGCCATCTCCGGGAGAGGTGGAAGGATTCGAGAGCCTTCCCGGACGCGGCGCCCGCGCGATGCTCGCCGGTGACGAGATCCTCGTCGGCAACGCCCGCCTGATGTCCGGGGTGGAGGGATTCGCCGAGGAGCCGGTCGACCTGACCGTCGTGCACGTCGCCCGGGCGGGACGCTACCTCGGGCAGATCCAGGTCGCCGACGCCGTCAAACCCACCAGCCAGGCCGCCATCGCGGAGCTGAAGAGGCTGGGGCTAACCCCGGTTCTGCTCACCGGCGACCGCCGCGAGGTCGCCGACCGGGTCGCGGCGGCGGTCGGCATCGACCGGATCGTGGCCGACGCGCTCCCCGCCGACAAGGTCACCGAGGTCGAATCCTGGCAGCGCACCCACCGGGTGTCCATGGTCGGCGACGGGGTCAACGACGCCGCCGCACTGGCCCAGGCCGACCTCGGCGTGGCCATGGGATCGGGCACCGACGTCGCGATGGCCGCCTCCGACATCACGCTGATGCGTCCCGACCTGGTGCTGGCGGCGGACGCCATCCGGCTGTCCCGCCGCACGCTCGCCACGATCAAGTCGAACCTGTTCTGGGCCTTCGCCTACAACACCGCGGCGATCCCGATCGCGGCACTCGGCCTGCTCAACCCCATGCTGGCGGGCGCGGCGATGTCCTTCTCCAGCGTCTTCGTCGTGCTCAACAGCTTGCGGTTGCGCCGCTTCCAGCCGACCGTGTTGCCAGACAACGCTCAGGGAAACTGAGGGTTCCTTAGTCTCGTCTTGGGATTTGCTCAACTTTCGCTTATGCTGAGGGGGCAATAAGGACGCCCGCGTGTCCTTCCCCGAAGCAGGAGTACAGAAGATCTATGGCGAAGTTCGTGGTCCCGGCAGTGGCAGGAGCAGTCGCGCTCAGCGCGGTCGGCGGTGGCCTCTGGGCGACATACGCATTCTCCACGACGCCCGTGACCCTCAGCGTCGACGGCGTCTCAGCGGAGAAGTCGGTCCGCGCCTCCACGGTCGGTGAGGTGCTGAACGAAGAAGGCATCACGCTGTCCGAGCACGATGTGGTCCAGCCCGCGGCCGACACCAAGATCAGCGACGGCCTGGCGATCTCGGTGCTGTTCGCGCGTCCCCTCGAGGTCACGCTCGACGGCGTCAAGAAGACCTACTGGACCACCGCCACCAACGTCGCCGACGCCCTCGCCCAGCTCAAGCTCAGCACCTCCGAGGCCGACAAGATCTCCGCCTCGCGTTCGGCCAGCATCGGGCGCGAAGGCCTCGCGTTCAGCATCCTGACCGCCAAGAACGTGACCGTGACCGCGGCGGGCACACCCACCCAGCTGACCATCGCGGGCACGGTTGGGGACGCGCTGACCCAGGCCGGGATCACCCCGGACGCCGACGACCAGGTGACCCCGGCCGTCGACACCGAGCTCACCGAGGGGGCAGAGATCGTCTTCAAGTCGGTCGAGGTCAAGACGGTCAGCAAGAACGTCGAGGTGCCCTTCGAGAAGAAGAAGGTCGAGTCCGGCGACCTGTATGTCGGCGAGACCAAGGTCACCACCAAGGGCGTCGTGGGTGCGGCGACCCAGGAGGTCAAGGAGACCTACGTCGACGGTGAGCTCGCCTCCTCGGACGTCGTGTCCACCAAAACCACGAAAGAACCGGTCACCCAGGTGACCACGGTCGGCACCAAGGCCCGCCCGGCCAAGGCCGCCTCGTCCGGCTCCAGCGGCGGCTCGAACAACCTGACACCGGCTCAGGGCGCGAGCTGTAAGGCCTCCTACTACTGGCAGGGCCAGCGCACCGCCAACGGCGAATGGTTCAACACCAACGACCTCACCGCGGCCCACAAGTCGCTGCCGTTCAACAGCCGGGTTAAGGTGACCAACCCGGCCAACGGCAAGTCCGTCATCGTCAGGATCAACGACCGCGGCCCCTACATCGCTGGGCGCTGCCTCGACCTGTCCCGCGCGGCGATGTCCACCATCGGCGGCACCTCGGCCGGTGTCATCACGGTCAACTACGAGGTTCTCTGACCCACAGCGAGTGCTGCGGATCTACCGGGAGCAGCCGCGGTCGGCGACCTCCCGGTAGATCCGCAGCATTTCTTGCGCCTGGGACGCGATCGTCCACTGGCCCGCCAGCTCTTTCGACGTGGCGGCCGCGCGTTCCCTCCAACCCGGGCGTTCGAGGTTGTCGAGGACGCGACCGATGGCGGCCGCGAAGGACGCCGGGGTGGGGCGGCAGAACTCGCCGTTGATGCCCGGGCGGATCACCAGTTGCAGCTCGTGATCGACGCTCGCGATCGGCAGCCCGGCCAGCGCCGCCTCGTGCAGCACCAGGGCCTGGGTGTCGGTCAGGGACGCGAACGCGAACACGTCGGCCGAGGCGTAGTAGGCGCCGAGCTCCTCTCGTTTCTTCTCCCCGGCCAGAATCGCCAGGCCCTTGCTCTCTAGGCGCTCCAGGGTCCGCCTGATCTTGGGATAGGCGCGATGATTCCCCACGATCAGCAAGGTGGTTCCGGGACGCTGAAGCGCGACCAGCTCGAAGGCCTTGGCCAACAGGTCGATGCCCTTCTCTGGCGCGATCCGTCCGGCATACATGACGACCGGGCCGCGGCAGGGCAGGTCCATCGGTGCCCCCACCGGCAGCGGATCGACGCCGTTCGGGACGACCCGGATGTTGGCGTCCGGGGTCAGCTGGCGGCACCGCGTCGCGGTCTTCGGCGACGGCGTGGTGACCAGGTCGGCGGAGCGCAGCATTTTTGCGCAGATCCCGAGCATCGTCGCGGCGGAGCGCCCACGTTCCCCGTGCTCCAGCACCGCGGCCTTGAGCTCGGCCCGGTCCACTAGCTCGCCGTGGGTGTAGATGGAGGCCGCGTGCACGACCGGGGCCAGCAGCGGCAGGATCGACGCATAGTGGTCGGCGTAGGCGTCGAAATCGGTGTGCCAGGTGAGCAGCATCGGTATCTTCAGCCGGGTCGCGGCCCAGACCCCCAGCGCGCCGACGGTCCCGAAACCGTGCACGTGCAGCACGTCGGGCTTGAGTTCGGCGAGCCGCTCGATGGTCTGCTCGAAGCGCCGCCCGCTCGCGACGCGGGTGGGCATGCGCGGCACCCGGACGCTGGGCAGCCGGAGCTCGATCCGTCCGGGGCGTCCCGCGTGCGGGTTCGGCCCCTTCGCCTTCGGGGCCACGACGATCACCTCATGGCCCGTATCCAGCAGGTTGCCCTCAAGCTGCTGGACCGCAACGGTCAGCCCATTGGTTCCTGGGCCGTAGTTATCGACAAATTGAGCGACCCGCAGCGCGCGCCAGGCAGGCTCAGTGGCATCCGTCACGGTGACACCTTACTCAAGGCGCGGGCTGCGGGTCGAGGGAGCCCTGGATCAGTTGCGGCTGGCGATCCAGTTCTTCACCTGCGGGGTCTGGATGAAGTAGACGATCAACCCCACATACACGAGGCCGAAGGCCACCGCGAGAATACTCGTACTCGTCGAGGTGCCCGTAGAGTTGCGCAAATACTCAGCCACGTAGAAGCTGCTGGCGAAGCTCACCAGAGTCAGCCCGATCTGGGACGCGCACGCGATGAACAGCACCTTGGTCTTGGCTTTGTTCAGCAGCTGGAAGCCGCCGGTCAGCATGATGACCCCGATGGCCAGCCCCACGGCGGCCAGCGTGACGAGGATGAAGATCACCATGCCGAAGCCCGGGAGGTTCAACCTCGAGGTCATCCCATACACCCCCAGCGCCCCGATCAGAGACAACCCGCTGTTGAGCATGCCGCCGATCCCCGAGATGATCGCCATGACGCCCGCGGCCGTCGCGAGACCGGGACGCTGGGCCGTCGGGGCAGCGCCATGAGGCGGCGGCCCGTAGCCCGCCACCGGAGCCATCCCATAGGGCTGCTGAGCATAAGGCTGCTGGCCATAGCCGGGCACGCCGTAGGGCGGTTGGCCGTAGTTGGGTGCGGAGCCGTGGGGCTGCTGGTCGCCTGGGC
>JAUMWV010000051.1:6239-14737 GCA_030529455.1 Propionibacteriaceae bacterium
CGTAGGACGGCTGTTGGCCGTAGTCGGGGGTGGTGGGTGCGGAGCCGTAGGGCTGTTGGGGCGGTGTGCCGTAGGAGGGCTGCTGGTCGCCTGGGCCGTAGGACGGCTGTTGGCCGTAGTCGGGGGTGGTGGGTGCGGAGCCGTAGGGCTGCTGGGGCTGTGCGCCGTAGTAGGACTGGAACGGCGGTGTCCCATACGAGGGCTGATGGTAGGCAGACGTCGTCGCGTCCGATGCCGGGTCAGGAGCACCCCCGGCAGGCCGCGACCCGCTGGTCGGCGCATAGAAATCCGGGACGGCTCCCTGCTGCCCGCGCGCGTCGGGAGCCACCGGTTCACTGGGCGGGGGATTGTACCCGGGCTGATCGGAGGATTGGCCTGCCGGATAGTCGTTGCTCATAGGTGGTTCCCTTCAGGGTGATCTGGGCCAAAACAGCCGTGCTAGACCATCGTGCCAGATCGAACCACATCAGGACAGAGCCAGACACCCCGTGAGCAGGCGCCCTGCCCGACAACGCGAGCAGCTGCACCCCGGACGAGGCCTACCCGGCAGGCCGGGGGCCCGGGGTCAGACCAGCGAACCGTAGGTCTGCTTGACCTTCTCCAGCGCCGCCACGTAGCCCGCGCGCTCGTAGGCGTCGGCCGAGGCGTCCCGGGGGACCGCCAGCAGACCCCGCGCCGCGTCGAGCGTCAGCCCCTTCTGCCCGAGCCAGGCCTCCAGCCCATCGACCAGGCGGGAGGCGTGACTGGCCCCGTGCCGGATCAGCGCCGAGGTGGTGCACACCACGTCCGCGCCAGCCAAGACGTACTTGACGACGTCGGCCGCGTCGTCGACGCCGCCGGAGGCCGCCAGCGAGGCGCGGACCCGGCCGTGGAGCGCCGCGATCCAGGTGCGGGGCAGCCGGGCGTCGTTCTGCGTCGAGAGGTACACCCCAGGCTCCACGCTGACCCGGTCGAGGTTGATGTCGGGCTGCAGGAAGCGGTTGAACAGCACCAGGCCGTCGGCCCCCTCCTGGTCCAGCCGGGAGCACATGTTCCCGACGCTGGAGAAATACGGGCTCAACTTGACCGCGACCGGCACCTCGACCGCGTCCTTGACCGAGGACAGGATCTCCAGGTGGCGCTCCTCGACGACCGGGCCGCTGGTCGCGACGTCGCCGGGGACGAAGTAGATGTTCAGCTCGATGGCCGCCGCTCCGGCGTCCTGCAACTGCCGGGCGACGCCGGTCCAGCCGCCTACCGTCGCCCCGTTGATCGAGGCGATGACCGGCACGTCGACGGCCGCCACCGCGCGTTCCACCAGCTCCAGGTACTTGTACGAGGTGCCTCCGCCGTTGCTCGGCACAGTCGGGAAGAAGGACAAGGACTCGGCGAAGCTGTCGTCGAACAGCTCCTCCAGCGCCGCCGCCTTCGCCTCCTCGTGGCGCAACTGCTCCTCGAACAGCGAATACAGCACCACGGCACTGACCCCGCCGTCGGCGAGCGCCTTGATGCCCTCCACGTCCTGGCTGAGCGGCCCCGCCGACGCGACGACCGGGTGGCGCAGGTCCAGCCCCAGGTAGCGGGTGGTCAGGTCGGTCATGCGTCCCTCCGTGCGTCGGCCGCGAACGCCTCGGCGCCACGGGTGGCCATCTCTTCATACTCCGCCCAGCGGCGGTCCACCTGATCCTGCGCGAGCCGCAACAGGCGCTCGGCCTCGGCCGGATCGGCGGCCTGCAGCATCTTGAACCGCAACTCGTTGTCGTGGTACTGCTGCAGCGTCAGCCGGGGACGCGGCGAATCCAGCAGGAACGGGTTGCCGCCCTGCTCCCGCACCACCGGGTTGTACCTCATCAGGGGCCAGTGGCCGGAATTGACCGCCTTGTACTGCTGCTCGAGCCCCTTGCGGATATCGATGCCGTGGGCGATGCAGTGGCTGTAGGCGATGATGAGGCTCGGGCCCTCGTAGGCCTCGGCCTCCCGGAACGCCTTGAGCGTCTGCTGCGGATCAGCACCCATCGCCACCCGGGCCACATACACGTTGCCGTAGGCGATCGCCTGCAGCGCCATGTCCTTCTTGTTGGTCAGCTTGCCGCCCGCCGCGAACTTCGCGACCGCGCCCAGCGGGGTGGACTTGGACGCCTGCCCGCCGGTGTTGGAATACACCTCGGTGTCCAGCACCAGGATGTTGATATTCCGCCCGGACGCCAGCACGTGATCCACCCCGGAGGAACCGATGTCATAGGCCCAGCCGTCGCCGCCGACGATCCACACGCTGCGCCGCAGCAGGTGGTCGCAGACGCTCAGCAGGTCTTCGACCCGGGGGCCGTTCAGCTCGGCCAGCCGCGCCTTGAGCCGCTCCACGCGGGCAGCCTGGCGGGCCAGGCCGGATTCCATCCGCTGCCGGGCGTTCAGTAGGCCATCGACCAGCTCGTCGTCGGCGATCTCGGCGCGCAGCTCCTCCAGCCGCGCCCTGGCCAGGTCGCGATGCAGGTCGGCTGCCAGGCGCAGACCCAGCCCGAACTCCGCGTTGTCCTCGAACAGCGAGTTCGACCAGGCGGGTCCGCGTCCGGCCGCGTTCTTGGCCCACGGCGTCGTCGGCAGGTTGCCGCCGTAGATGGACGAGCAGCCCGTCGCGTTCGCCACGGTCGCCCGGTCGCCGAACAGCTGGGTCAGCAGCTTCAGGTAGGGCGTCTCCCCGCAGCCGGAACAGGCTCCCGAGAACTCGAACAGCGGCTCCAGGAACTGGGTGCCCCGCACGGTGCCGAAATCGACCCGGCTGCGGTCGTTGAGCGGGATCGTCTCGAAGAAGCCGACCGCCCTCTTCTCGGTTTCGCGTTCCAGGACGGGCGCCAGGTTGATCGCCCGGCGGCTCGGCTGCCCGACCGGCTTCACCGGGCACGCCTCGACGCACAGCCCGCAGCCGGTGCAGTCCTCGGCGTAGACCTGCAGCGTGTAGGAGGTGTTCGGCAGGCCCGCGGCGTCCAGCGGCTGGCTGAGGAACCCCTCCGGGGCCTCGCTCAGCAGGCTGGACGGGTAGTACTTGGCGCGCAGCACCGCGTGCGGGCACACGAAGGAACAGTTGCCGCACTGGATACAGGCCTCGTTGTCCCAGACCGCGATGATCTCGGAGATGTTGCGTTTCTCGTACTGCGTCGTGCCGCTCGGGTAGGAACCGTCCACCGGGAGCGCCGAGACCGGCAGGTCATCGCCCCGCCCGACGAGCATCTTGCCGGTTACCTCGCGGACGAACACCGGCGCGTGGCTGGGTACCGGAGCGATCAGGTCGCGCGTGCTCGTCGCCTCCGCCGGGACCTCCACCTCGTGCAGGTGGGCGACCGAGGCATCCACCGCGCGATGGTTCTTGTCCACGATGGCCTGGGACTTGCGGGCATAGGTCTTGGTGATCGCCTGCTTGACCTTCTCGATGGCCTCCTCGCGGGGCAGGACGCCCGAGATCGCGAAGAAGCAGGTCTGCAGCACCGTGTTGGTGCGTCCCCCCAGGCCCGCCTCGCGGGCGACCTGACCGGCGTCGATGACGTAGAGCCGCAGGCCCAGGTCGATGATCTTGCGCTGCACCGGGAGCGGCAGCCGGTCCCACACCTGATCCGGGCCGTAGGGGCTGTTGAGCAGCAGGGTGCCGCCCGGCCGGGCGAACTCCAGCACGTCGACCCGCTCCAGGATCGACCAGTGGTGGCAGCCGACGAAGTGGGCCTGATTCACCAGGTAGGGGGCCTTGATCGGGTTCGGGCCGAACCGCAGGTGGCTCACCGTGCGGGAACCCGACTTCTTGGAGTCGTACACGAAATAACCCTGGGCGTAGGTGCCGGGGGAGGAACCGAGGATCTTGATCGTGTTCTTGTTCGCCCCGACCGTGCCATCGGAGCCGAGGCCGTAGAACACCGCCCGGTGCGCCTGCGGGTCCTCGAAGTCGATGCTCGGGTCGTAGGTGAGGCTGGTCAGCGACACGTCGTCGTTGATGCCCACCGTGAACCGGGGACGCGGGGCAGCCTTGGCCAGCTCGTCGTAGACCGCCACCACCATCGCCGGGGTGAACTCCTTGCTCGACAGGCCGTAGCGGCCGCCGATCAGGCGCGGCAGGTGCGCCCGGCGGCCATCGCTGTAGGCCTTCGACAACGCGGCCATGACGTCGAGGAACAGCGGCTCACCGCCGGAGCCCGGTTCCTTCGTGCGGTCCAGTACCGCCACCTTGGTGACCGTCTCGGGGATGGCCGCCAGCAGCGCGTCCTCGGGGAAGGGCCGGTAGAGCCGCACGAGCAGGGCTCCGACCTTGGCCCCGGCGGCGTTGAGCCGGTCCACGGTCTGGGTGACGGTCTCGTAGCCCGAGCCCATGATGACGATGAGGCGTTCGGCGTCCGGGGCCCCGTGATATTCGACCAGGTGGTACTGGCGTCCGACCCGGGCCGCGAACGCGTCCATGGCCTCTTGCACCACCTTCGGGGTGCGCTCGTAGAACGGGTTGACGGTCTCCCGGGACTGGAAATAGGTGTCGGGGTTCTGCGCCGTGCCGCGGATGAACGGGTTCTCCGGGCTGAGCGCGCGGGCGCGGTGTTCCAGGATCAACTCGTCTGGCACGAGCGCGCGCAGGTCGCCGTCGCTCAGCTTCTGCAGGGTGTTGAGCTCGTGGCTGGTGCGGAACCCGTCGAAGAAGTGCAGGAACGGGATGCGGCTGCGCAGCGTCGATACTTGCGCGATCAGCGCCATGTCGTGGGATTCCTGCACCGAACACGAGCTGAGCAGCGCGAACCCGGTCTGGCGCACCGCCATGACGTCCTGGTGGTCGCCGAAGATGCTGAGCCCCTGCGTGGCCAGCGAGCGGGCCGCGACGTGGAACACCGTCGAGGTCAGCTCGCCCGCGATCTTGTACATGTTGGGGATCATGAGCAGCAGGCCCTGGGACGCGGTGAAGGTCGTCGACAGCGCGCCGCCCTGCAACGCGCCGTGCATGGCTCCGGCCGCGCCGGCCTCGGACTGCATCTCGATCACGGTCGGCACCTGGCCCCAGATATTGGTCCGGGCATGGGCCGACCATTCGTCGGCCAGCTCCGCCATGGTGGAGCTGGGGGTGATCGGGTAGATCGAACAGAGCTCGTTGAGCCGGTAGGCGACGTCGACGGCCGCCTCGTTGCCGTCAATGATGGCGCGCTTGCTCATGCCTGGCCCTCCGGGATCATCTCGATGGCGTGTACGGGGCACTGCTCGTAGCAGGTGGCGCATCCGGTGCACTTTTCGTAGTCGAAGCGGTAGCGGTGGCCTTTGCCGAGCTTGATGACCGCGTCCTCTGGGCAGGCGCCGAGGCAGCCGTCGCACTCGAAACAGTTGCCGCAGGACAGGCAGCGTCCCGCCTCGAAGTGGGCCTGGTCGTCGCTGAGCCCGCCGACGATCTCGCTGAAGTCGATGCGTTCGTCGGCGGCGAGGGCAGGTTGTGCGCTCCGCTCGTGGTCGCCGAAATACCACAGGTGTAGGTCGTCGAAGCCGACGATGGGGTGCGGGGGATTGCGGCGGGCCATGTTGTTGTTGAGCCAGCCGTCGATCTTGCGGGCGGCGCGTTTGCCGTGGCCGACGCCGATGGTGACGGTCCGGTCGCTGGGCACCGCGTCCCCTCCGGCGAAGATGCCGGGGACGTCGGTCATGAGGGTCTCGGGATCGACCTGGACGGTGTCGTCGTCGAAGCGCATGCCCGGGATCATCTTGAGGAAACCGGTGTCGGCCTGCTGCCCGATCGCCAGGATCACGGTGTCGGCCTCGAGTTTCTCGAAGCGCCCGGTGCCGCGGGCGCGGCCGTCCTCGTCCAGTTCCATGATCTCGACCGTCAGGTCGCTCTCGCCCGCCGAGGAGATGGTGCGCAGCCAGTTCATCTTGACGCCCTCCCGCTCGGCCTCTTCGCGCTCCTCGACGTGGGCGGGCATCTGCTCCAGCGTGCGGCGGTAGACGATGACCGATTCTTCGGCGCCCAGGCGGCGGGCGACGCGGGCGGCGTCCATCGCGGTGTTGCCGCCGCCGTACACCGCGACCTTGCGCCCGATCACCGGCCGTTCACCGGAGGCGACGTCGCGCAGGAAGCTGACGGCGTCCACGAACCGGGAGGCGTCGGCGTTCGGGATGTCCACCCGCTTGCTCAGGTGTGCGCCCACCGCGACGAACACGGCGTCGAAACGCCCCTCGGCCTGCTCGACGAGAAGGTCCTTGACCGTGTGGTTGTTGACGATGGTGACGCCCAGGTTCTTGATCCGCTCGATCTCGTAGTCGAGCACGTCGCGGGGGAGGCGGTACTCGGGGATGCCGTAGCGCATCATGCCGCCGGGTAGGTCGGCGGAGTCCCGGACCTCGACCTCGTGCCCGCGCCGGGCGAGGTGGTAGGCCGCCGACAGCCCCGAGGGTCCGGCGCCGATCACCAGCACCCGGTATCCGGTGTTGTTGCGGGGCTTGCGGAACTGCCACCCCTTCTCGATCGCGAGGTCGCCGAGGTAGCGCTCGACGGAGTGGATGGAGACGGCCCCGTCGAGCTCGACCCGGTTGCAGGCGGTCTCGCACGGGTGGTAGCAGACCCGGCCGTGGATGGCGGGGAACGGGTTGTCGGCGGTCAGCTGGTGCCAGGCGCCCTCCTCATCACCCACTTTGATGAGCCGCAGCCACTCCTGAATGTTCTCCCCGGCCGGGCAGGCCGCGTTGCAGGGTGGTAGCAGGTCGACGTAGATGGGCATGCGGGACCGGACCGGCCCCACGCGCCCACGCCCGGTGCTCAGGTCGGGTAGCTGGGTGATATCGGCGCGTTCGGTGGTCATCTCGCCCCTCTCCGTTGTTGCTGGCGATCTGGAATGAGTCCACTACAGCTGATCGTAGTAGTTCTCGACGCGTTGTCTCCAATCTTGGCGGCCCCCGAGTTTCCTGGGGAGCCGGGATGCGCTAGCATGTTTAGGCTTCAATTACCTGGAGGATGCTGATGGCCCGCAATACGACAGAGGTTCCGATCCACGACGTGCTCGCGCAGCGGTGGAGCCCACGTGGCTTCGATGCGGCCCACGAACTGGACGAGACGGAGCTCCGGTCGCTGTTCGAGGCCGCGCGCTGGGCACCCTCGGCGCGTAACCTGCAGCCGTGGAAGTTCGTCGCCGCCCGCCGCGGAAGCGCCGAGTTCGGCCTCATCCACGACGCCCTCATGGGCTTCAATCAGGACTGGGCTGGCGCGGCCTCCCTGCTCGTCGTCGCATTCGCCGAGACCGAGCGGGACGGTAAGGCGCAGCGCTGGGCCGAATACGATCTCGGCCAGGCGATGGCCCACCTCACGGTGCAGGCCGAGACGCTCGGGCTCAACGTGCACCAGATGGGTGGTTTCAGCCCCGCGGCCCTCAGCGCCGCCTTCGCCCCCGGGGTGGGATTCACCCCGGTCGTAGTGGCGGCGATCGGCCGCCACACCGGGTGTGTGGCGGAGTCCATCCGGGACAAGGACGCGGCCCCACGGGACCGCAAACCCTACGCCGACCTGTTCGTCTGAGCAGAAGTAGTGCTCCAGGCTCGTTTTCCGGGGGGTACCCGGGCCTGGTCGACATCGGTTTGGTAAACAGCCGCGCCGCCGAGAGCTATGTGGGAGTAGCTCTCGGCGGCGCCGTCTGCTTTCCCCGGCGGCCCCGTAGGACGACGCCGCGAATCCTCCCCGCGGCGGGCGAGCCGGGGCACACTGGGAAGGTGGAGGCCACCGGGAAGGCCGGGTTTCGGGCGGGCCGGATGTCACGCGGGAGAACCCGCGGTGGGTTTCTCCGGCCGGACGCGGCATGTCCGTGGCGAACCGGGCGGGTGGCGTCCGGGAAGGAGGAATAGGCGATGAAGACCCGGGTCGGTGACCTGATTGAGCTGGCGCTGGGCGGTGAGTTCGACGTCATCGTCCACGGCTGCAACTGCTACTGCACCATGGGCGGGGGCATCGCGAGGGCGATCCGGGCGCGCCTGCCCGAGGCCTACGAGGCCGACTGCGCCACCGAGGCCGGGGACCTGAGCAAGCTCGGTTCCTATACCAGCGCCGAGATCGTCCGGGACGGGGTGCGGTTCACCGTCGTCAACGCCTACACCCAGGGCGGCTATAGCGGCAGCGGGCGGCTCGCGGACTACGACGCGATCCGGAAGGTGTTCAAAGCCATCGCCGCCGCCTACCCGCGGGCGAGGATCGGCTACCCCAAGATCGGTGCCGGGCTCGCCGGTGGGGACTGGGACACCATCTCGGCGATCATCGACGAGGAACTCGCGGGGTGCGACCACACGCTCGTCGTGCTGCCGGGCTGAGGCTCCGGCGCCCTCAGGCGTCCGGCCACCGGTTGAGGAGGCGCGTGCGGTGGCGCCAGTCGGGCAGGTGGTGATCCAGGATCGCCCGGAACCGCGGGCCGTGGTCGGCGACGAGCAGGTGGGCCAGCTCGTGCACCACGACGTATTCCAGGCAGGACGGGTCGTGGTGGGTCAGCCCGGTGTTGAAGGTCAGGCGGCCGGTGCGGTGGTTGCAGCTGCCCCAC
>JAUMWV010000052.1 GCA_030529455.1 Propionibacteriaceae bacterium
GAGCGCGACACCGACAAGCCGTTCCTCATGCCCGTCGAGGACGTCTTCACGATCACCGGCCGTGGCACCGTCATCACCGGCCGCATCGAGCGCGGCATCGTCAAGACCGGTGAGGTCGTCGACATCGTCGGTATCCGCGAGCAGAAGCAGTCCACCACCGTCACCGGTGTGGAGATGTTCCGCAAGATCCTCGACGAGGGTCGCGCTGGCGAGAACGTCGGCCTGCTGCTCCGCGGCACCAAGAAGGAAGACGTCGAGCGCGGCATGGTCGTCATCAAGCCGGGTTCGACCACCCCGCACACCGACTTCGAGGCCTCGGTCTACGTGCTGAACAAGGACGAGGGCGGCCGCCACAAGCCGTTCTTCTCGAACTACAGCCCGCAGTTCTACTTCCGCACCACCGACGTCACCGGCGTCGTGCAGCTGCCGGAGGGCGTGGACATGGTCATGCCCGGTGACAACACCGAGATGACCGTTCACCTGAACAAGCCGATCGCGATGGAAGAGCAGCTCAAGTTCGCCATCCGCGAAGGCGGCCGCACCGTCGGCGCTGGCTTCGTCACCAAGATCATCAAGTGATCTAGCTGACTCACCGCTGTGGCCCCGCGTCCCGTCCTGGGATGCGGGGCCACAACGCGTTATGGGCTGTCTCGGCATCTGGTCCTGGCCGGACGCCCTGGGCGTGTGGGTCCGTTGTGACCTAGATTTCTGCCATGGATCTTCGCGAGTTACTTCACCTGCTGGACGAGCAGATCGCCTACTGGGGTGACCAGCTGTGGACGTGGGTGATGATCCCCGTCGTCGCGGTCGTCGGTCTGTACTTCACCATCGGCACGGGCTGGGCCCAGGCCAGGCTGCTGCCGGACATGTTCCGCACGCTCAAGGACCCCACGCCGAGACGCGGCGACGGCACGACCCAGTCGATCTCGTCGTTCCAGGCGTTCACGGTGTCGGCGGCCTCCAGGGTCGGGGTCGGCAACATCGCCGGGGTCGGCACCGCCATCGTGCTGGGTGGCCCGGGGGCGGTGTTCTGGATGTGGGTCATGGCGTTCATCGGTGGCGCGTCCAGCCTCATCGAGTCGACGCTGGGTCAGGTCTACAAGGTGCGAGACGCGGAGGGATTCCGGGGCGGCCCGGCCTATTACATCCGCCGCGGCCTCGGGTCGCGGGGCTTCGGGGTCTGGTTCGCGCTCATCCTGGTCTTCTCCTTCCCGTTCGCGTTCAGCTCCCTGCAGGCCAACACCATCGTCTCGACGATCTCCTCGACGCTGGGCGAGGAGGCGCCGAGCACCATGGTGAGCTGGGTCGTCGCGGTCGTAGTGACCGTGCTGACCGCGGTGGTGATCTTCGGTGGGATTCGCCGGATCGCGACCGTCACCGGCAAGCTGGTGCCGGTCATGGCGGTGCTGTACCTGCTGATCGGCATCGTCATCGTGGCGATCAACTGGCGTGCGGTCCCGGGCATGCTGTTCCACATCGTCGCCGACGCCTTCACCGTCAACGCCGCGACCGGCGGGGCCGTCGGGACGGTGATCCTCGCCGGGGTGAAGAGAGGCATGTTCTCCAACGAGGCGGGCCTCGGTTCGGCGCCGAACGCCGGGGCGTCCGCGGCGGTGACGCACCCCGTCAAGCAGGGACTGGTGCAGACGCTCGGCGTCTACTTCGACACGATGCTGGTTTGCTCGATCACGGCGTTCATCGTCTTGAGCTCTCAGCCGGACCTGGCGGGCGCGAAGAAGGGGGTCTACCTGACCTACCAGGCGGTGACCGGCCCGCTCGGCGCGTGGGCGGGTGTGCTGCTGGCGGTCATCATCTTCATGCTGGCCTTCAGCTCGATCATCGGGAACTACTACTACGGTGAATCCAACGTGGAGTTCATCAACCCCAGCCCGAAGCTGCTGTTCGCCTACCGGGTGCTGGCCACGTTGGCGATCTTCGGTGGCTCGCTCGCCGCGGCCAGCCTGGTCTGGACCATCGCGGACGCCGTCATGGCGTTCATGGCGCTGACCAATCTCGTGGCGATCCTGCTGCTGTCCAAACCAGCGTTCGCGCTGCTGCGGGACTACGTGGACCAGCGCAACCAGGGCAAGGACCCGGTGTTCACCAAGGACCGGGTCGCCCTGCCCGGCTACGTCGAGTTCTGGAACAACGAGGAGGAGGTCGTCGGCGCCCGGCCCGCGGCGCGCTGACCGGAGGCTGGCGGCTGGGGCGCCCGCTGCCCTGCGATCAGCCGTCGCAACGCCGGTGAGGCGCGCAACTCGTCGCCGAGCGCGCCGATGTCGTCGCGGACCGCCCGCCGGGTCGGCAGGTCGTCCAGCGAGACGCGCAGCTGGCGGATCTGCACCGACAGGTAGTCCATGTCGTTGCGGGACTGCCGGTTGATCGCCCGGTCGTGTTCGATGGCGGTGCGGTCGCGGGCCCCGGCCCGGTTCTGGGCCAGCAGGATCAGCGGCGCGGCGTAGCTGGACATCGTCGAGAACAGCAGGTTGAGGACGAAGAAATCCGGGTCGAACTCGCGCAGGCCGTTGACGATGAACCAGGCCGTGATGAAGACCGTCATACCGAGCAGGAACTGGGCGCTGCCCATACGGTTGGCCGTCCACTCGGCGGCGCGGCCGATCACGTCACCTTGCCACTGCCGCCCACGTCGCATACAGCCACTCTAGCGGCCAGCCGTTCACAGCAGAGGAGCGAATACCCGCACCACCGCCCGGACGCCCCGCCGCCACCACGGCACGGCCGCCAGCGCGTCCGGGCCCACCGGCTGGCTGTGGGCCAAAACGTCCCCGAAATCGGCCGTGATCTCGGCGATCGCTGGCACGCGGTGCAGCCAGACCGCGTTCTCGTGGTGCAGGTAGAAGCTGCGGTAGTCGAAGTTGATGGTGCCGACCACCGCGGTGTCGCCGTCGGCGACCACGACCTTGGCGTGCATATAGCCGGGGGTGTACTCGTATACCTCGACCCCGGCCGAGACCAGGACGCCGTAGAAGGACCGGGTGGCCTCGTGCACCAGCCAGCTGTCGCCGATGTGCGGGGTCACGATCCGCACCCGCACACCCGACCGGGCCGCGGTGACCAGCGTCGCGGTCGTGCGGGCGTCCAGGATCAGGTAGGGGGTGAGGATGTCGACGCTCTGCTTGGCCTGCGAGAACAGGCTGAGGTAGGTGTCGAGCCCGACGGTGAGGTCGTCGTAGGGGGAATCCGTGAACGGTTGCACCCACCCGCCAGCCTCCTCGCACTGTGCGGGTTCGGCGGGCCGGTAGCCCTCCAGCGGGGTCGGTGTGGAACTGGCGTCCCAGGCGGTGAAGAAGATCACGGCCAGGCTCCACACCGCCGGGCCCTCCAACCGCAGCAGGTTGTCCTTCCAGTGGCCGTAGACCTCGATCCGGTTGATGTATTCGTCGCCGATGTTGATCCCGCCGGTGAACCCGACCCGGCCGTCGATGACGAGGATCTTGCGGTGGTCCCGGTGGTTGTAGCGCAGGCTCAGGCGGGGACGCAGCGGGTTGATCGCCTGCACCTTGATCCCCGCTTCGGTGAGGGTCTGGTGGAAGCGCCGGGGGATCGTGAAGTGGGAGCCGACGTCGTCGTAGAGGACGCGGACCTCGACCCCCTCGTGCGCCTTGCGGGACAGCACGGCGAAGATCTGGTCCCACATGTGCCCGGCGGAGATGATGAAGTACTGGAACAAGATGTAGGACTCGGCCTGTTCCAGGTCGCGCAGCATCTGCGCGAAACCGGCCTCGCCGAGCGGGTAGTAGCCGACGCCCGTGCGGTCGTAGCGGGGGAACCCGCCCACGCCGCTGAGGTATTCGCTCTGCCGGGACGCCGAGGGGCTGAGGTCCGCCGGTGGCGGCTGCGTGACCGCAGCCAGGGCCTTCCGGGCGTTCTCCTCGACCTGGTGGGAGCGCCGCCGTTCCCTGGCCGTCAGCGGGTGGAAGCCGTACAGCAGGTAGAACACCGAGCCGAACACGGGCGCGATGCTGAGCGGCAAGATCCACGCGAGCTTGTACTCGGGGGCCAGATCCGAACTGACGATCGCGGTCATGACGGCCAGCGCCAGGACGAGCTGGGCGGCCAACACCCAGGGTGAGAAGCTGCGGAAGTACCAGATCGCGACGACCAGGAGCGCGATCTGGGCCAGGAGGGCGAGCCCGGTGAAGAGCATGCGGGCCCACGCGATGAAGGCGCCACGCGCGCGGCTGCCGGAGCCAGACATGCCGACAGCCTAACCGGGTGTGGTTCAACCGGACACCGGTTTCGCGGCCAGGCTCACCCCCGGCGCTGGATCGCGGCCCACTCGTCCTTGAGCCCCACCGTCCGGTGGAACAGTCCGGGGGCATCGGCGTCCGCGGCGAAATAGCCCAGCCGCTCGAACTGCACGACCTGGCCGGGTGCGGTGCCGGCGAGCGCCTCCTCACCCCAGCCGGACACGAGTTCCCGGGACGCCGGGTTGAGGTCGTCGAGGGGTTCCCCGGTCGCTTCGCCGGGGACCTCAGCGCTGAACAGCCGGTCGTACAGGGCGACCCGCAGGGGTACGGCGTGCGCGGCCGACACCCAGTGCATGGTGGACTTCACCTTCCGGCCGTCGGGGGCGTTGCCGCCCTTGGTCTGCGGGTCGTAGGTCGCGTTGACCTGGATCACGGCCCCGTCGGCGTCTTTGACCACGTCCGTCGCCGTGACGAAATAGGCCCCCCGCAGCCGTACCTCACGGCCAGGGGACAGCCGGAAGAACTTCGGCGGTGGGGTCTCGGCGAAGTCCTCGGCCTCGATCCACAGCTCGCCGGAGAAGGCGACCTCGCGGGTGCCGTCGGCGGGGTCCTCGGGATTGTTCGCGACCGTGAAATGTTCGACCTGACCGGCGGGCCAGTTGGTGATGACGAGCTTGAGCGGGCGGGTCACCGCCATGCGGCGCTGCGCGGTCCGGTTCAGCTCCCGGCGCACGAAGCTCTCCAGCTCCTCGATGCTGCGGCGGCTGTTGGTCCTGGTGGTGCCGGTGTCGCAGAACGCCCGGATCGCGGCCGGGGGGTAGCCGCGGCGCTTCAGGCCGCGCAGCGTCGGCATCCGGGGGTCGTCCCAGCCGTCCACCAGGCCGTCGTTGACCAGTTTGGCCAGGCGCCGCTTGCTCGTCACGGTGTGGGTCAGCTCCAGCCGGGCGAACTCGATCTGCTTGGGCTGGTCGGACGGCAGCGGCAACTGCTGCAAGAACCAGTCGTAGAGCACCCGGTGGGTGTCGAACTCCAGCGTGCACAGCGAGTGGGTGACCCCCTCGATCGCATCCGACTGGCCGTGCGCCCAGTCATAGGTGGGGTAGATGACCCACTCGTCGCCCGTGCGGTGGTGGTGGGAGGCGCGGATGCGGTACATGATCGGGTCGCGCATCTGCATGTTCTCGTGGGCCATGTCGATCTTGGCGCGCAGCACCCTCGAACCGTCGGGGAACTCGCCCGCCCTCATCCGGCGGAACAGGTCGAGGTTCTCGGCCACGCTGCGGTTGCGGTAGGGCGACTCGATGCCGGGCTTGCCGTACCCGCCCCGCTGCGCGGAGATGTCCTCGGCGGACTGGTCGTCCACGTAGGCCAGGCCCTGGCCGATGAGGTATTCGGCCCACTCATACAGCTGGCCGAAGTAGTCGGAGGCGTAGACCACCTTCTCGGGGTGGCAGCCGAGCCATTCGACGTCGGCGATGATCGACTCGACGTATTCGGTGTCCTCGGTGTCGGGGTTGGTGTCGTCGAAACGCAGGTTGTAGACCCCGCCGAAATCCGCGGCGACGCCGTAGTCGACCGTGATCGCCTTGGCGTGGCCGATGTGGAGGTAGCCGTTGGGTTCGGGTGGGAACCGCGTCTGGACGCGCCCGCCATAGGTGCCCGCCTCGTTGTCGGCACGAACTATGTCACGGATGAAGTCACTGGTGGGCGCGTCGGTCATGCGGGCAAGACTACCGTGGCGCACCCGCCCGCGCCCGCACCGGCCGGGCCGGGGAGCGGGCGCGGTGGGGCCGTGGGGGCGAGACCGGCCCGCCCCCACGGCGCGGGGCTCAGGACCGGGCCCGGCGCAGGGCCAGGACGGCCACGGCGAGGGCCAGCCCGAACAGCGGCACGGCACCGGCAGACCCGTCCGTCCTGGGCAGCTGACGCGCCACCACGGTGAGGGCGGCGGAGGCCTGGCGCCCGCTGGAGACACCGGTCGCGACCACCCTGTGCGGCCCGGGGGCCACGTGCGGCACGGTGAGCGTCGCGGTGAACCCTCCCTGGGCGTCCGCGGTCACGGTGGCCAGCAGCACCGGGGTGGAGTGCAGTTCGAGGCGCACCTGTTCGCCCGCGGCGAAGGCGGAGCCGGTCACCGTGAGTTTCGCACCGGTCGCGGCCCGCTCCGGCGAGACCGTGATCGAGGCCTCGGGCGCCGGGCGAGGCGATGGCGTGCCCGGACCGGGCGTGGGCGTCGTGCTCGGCGTGGGGCTCGGCGTCGGGGTGAGGCACTCGTCGGGGGTGAACTGCTCACCCGAGGTGGTGAGGCGCCAGTTCTCGACGAAGAAGTCCTTCGGGTCGACGACCCCGGCCTTGGTGGCGTGGTCGATCAGGAGCTGGCGGATCTCCAGCAGCTCGTTCCACACCACCGGGGCGTCCTTGACGAAGGGCGCGGCACCGGCGCCGCTCATCCGGTAGTTGTTGATCGCCATGATGAAGGTGTCGTCGTCGGCGACCGGCGCGCACCGGTAAGACAGGCCGAGGATGCGCTCCCCGACCGGTTTCGACACGTCGATGGCGTAGGTGACGCCGCTGAGCGCGTCGAAGTTGTAGTCGGGGATCGGCCGCCCGCCGTCGTAGACGGCATTGGTGCCAGTATCGGGGTCGAACTTCGCCCCGGGCGCGGTCTGCACGAAGTAGCGGGCCGACCATTCGAGGTATTCGCGCACCTGCTTGCCGGTCAGCTTGATCGCGCCGAGGGTGTTGTCGTAGACGTACAGCCCGGCGATGTCGCGGATTCTCAGGTCGCCCTTCGGGAAGACCGCGGTGCGGGAGAAGGGGGAGACCTCGGTGATGACGGGGATGCCCTCGTAGGCGGTGCCCTTGAGCGCCGAGGCCACCGTGTCCTCCTGGACCTTGCCGATGAAGTCGAGGATCGGGGTGTCTTCGTAGCGGGAGGTCCGCGTGGTCATCTCGACGCTAGAGGTGCCGACCTTGGAGTTGACGTAGCCGATGGTCGCGGCGTGGGCGGCGGCGATCACCGGGTCGTTGCGGAAGCTGGGGTCGGGGTCCACGTCCATGCTGTAGCGGGCGCGGGCGTCCCAGGAGGCGTAGTCGATGGCCGGACGCCCGCTGTCGAAGGTCAACGGCAGGGAGATCTCGGCGACGCCGCGGGCCCAGAAGTGCGCCTGGGACAGCAGCACGTCGTGCCCGGAGGCCCCCGGCAGCAGGGTCTTCGGGGCGTCCAGGTGCGTGTGCCCGGTCACCACGACGTCGACGTTGCGGGCCTTCGTGGCGATGCTGCTCGCGACGTTCTCGGGCACCGCGTCGGGCCGGTAGGGGGCGGCGGGGGAGTCGAGGCCCATGTGGGCGAGCACGATCACGACATCGGCGCCGTCGGCCTTCAGCTGGGACGCCCACCGCTCGCTCACCGTCACCGGGTCAGCGAAGGTGAGCTTGCCCTCGACGTGGGCCTTATCCCACACCTTGACCCCGGTGGTGACGACGCCGACCACCCCGACCTTGACCTCGTGGCCCGCCACCTTCTTGGTCAGCATCGCGGTCGGGGCGTAGGCGGGCTTGCCGGTGGCGGCGTCGAGGACGTTGGCGCCGAGCAGCGGGGCGTTCAGCTGGGTGGCGTAGTCGTTGAGGTAGGCCAGGCCGTAGTTGAACTCGTGGTTGCCCAGGTTCTGCACGTCGTAGCCGATGAGGTTGGCCGCGTGCGACAGCGGGGTCCCGCCCAGCTTGCCGGGGTGGAAGGCCGCCAGGTAGCTCAGCGGCGTGCCCTGGATGTAGTCGCCGTTGTCGACCACCACGACGGACTCGGCGCCCTTGCTGGCCCGGACCTGCTTGACGATCGTCGAGACGTGGTCGAGGCCGAGCGGTTGCTTGCGGCGGGAGTCGTCCGGGTAGGGCCGGTCGGCGAAGTAGTCCCAGTTGAGGAGGTGGCCGTGGATGTCGGTAGTGGCGAGCACGGTCAGGGCCGAAGAGTCGTCGGCCCTGGCCGCGGTGGGGGTCGCCATCAGCCAAGACAGGCAGAGCGTGATGGTGACCGCCAGAGTCAGGAGTTTCCTCACGGGGCGTCCTTTCTGTGCTGATCCGGTGTCAGCCTCGGCACCGGATCGTTCCATCCTCCCTCACCCGGGGGCCGCGTTAGGGCGACCGCTGTCAGCCGCCAGCCGGGGGCCGGTCAGCGCCAGCTGGGAGCCCGCCCAGAAGACCGGTGCAATCGCCGCAAGGGCCCCGAGGTGACTACGACCTGGGGTAGGATCTGGGGTGCTGGCCGAGCGAATCTGGTGGGATTCCAGAACTGTGCCGCAACGGTGATCCCCGCGGGGAAGTCCGGTCGCCTCAGCCAGCCCAGAGGTTGAAGCTCTCGACGCAAGGGCTGTGGGCTTCCTGCCGCGTGTGCCCCGCGTCCGAGGTATGGAAGGAGCATCATGGGCACCCTTTTCCGGCGGATCACCGGGGTCTGCCTCGCGGCCGCGACATCCCTCCTGGCGGTCGGCTGCTATCAGAGCGGAGGCCCGTCCGTCACGGTCCTCCCCTCCGCGGCCGGGAGTGCCGCGCAGGGCAATGAGCAGGGCTGCATCAGCCAGTTCGATGCGGCCAAGGACTACTTCCCCGAGAAGACTCAGTTCGGCACGGCCAGCGGCATCAAGGTCGAATACCACAAGTCCTACAAGGTCGTGACGGTCAACCAGCCATCCCCTGGCGCGTCCACCGAAAGCTACGTGCTGGTGCAGTGCGGGGCGCCCGAGCCCACGCTGGAAGGCGACCTGGCCAAGGCCGTGAAGGTGCAGATCCCGGTGAAGAAGATCGCCGCCTCCTCCACGACCCAGGTGCCCGTCCTGGAGATGCTGGGCGTCACCGAGAAGGTGGTCGGGGTCGCGACCCCGCAGTACCTCTACGACGGCCCGATCCGGGACGCCTTCGCGGCGGGCAAGATCAAGGGCTACGCCAACGAGGACGGCACGGTCAACGTGGAGCAGGCGCTGGCGCTCACCCCCGACCTGTTCCTGTCCGGCGGGTTCGAGGACCCCTCCTACAACAAGTTGCGTGAGGCGAAGATCCCCGTGGTCGCCGACGCCGCCTGGATGGACGCCACACCGCTCGGCCGCACCGAATGGCTGAAGTACCCGGCGCTGTTCCTCAACCTGGAGGCCAAGGCCAACGAGCTGTTCGGCAAGATCGAGTCCGACTACAAGGCGGTCGCCGCGAGGGTCGCCAGCGTCGCGAAGCGGCCCAGCGTCCTGGTGGGGCAGAACAATGCTGGGGTCTGGCGGGTCCCGGGCGGAGACTCCTACGCCGCGGCGCTCATCAAGGACGCCGGGGGTGACTACGTGTTCGCGTCCAAGCCGGGTTCCGAGAGCGCGGAGGTCAGCATGGAGACGGTGCTCGCCGAGGCCGCCAAGGCCCAGTTCTGGCTCAACGGCCAGCCGTTTGGGGCCAAGTGGGCGACCGTCGCCGATGTCGTCGCCGCCGATCCGCGCACCGAGAGCCTGACGGCGGTGACGCAGGGCAATGTGTGGGACCCGACGCTGCGGGTCAACGAGGCGGGCGGCAACGACTACTGGCAGCAGGGCGCGGTGCGTCCTGACCTGGTGCTCGCCGACCTCGTCGCGATCTTCCATCCCGACCAGGCGAGCGGACACAAGTTCGTCTTCTACAAGAAGATTCAGTGAGGCAGGCGGCCCCGGCCGCACGACTGGGCATCCGGTTCGCGGCGGTGATCGCCGCCTACGTCCTGGTTGGGCTGGCCGGGTTGACCGTCGGCGCGGTGGCGCTCCCGCTGGACGAGGTGCTCGCCTTCTTCACCGGCGGGGAGGTCTCCCAGGTCGCCCGCATCATCATCGTTGACGTGCGGGCGACCCGGACCATCGTCGCGCTGCTGGTCGGCGCGGCCCTCGGGGTCACCGGGCTGATGATGCAGACCCTGTTCCGCAACCCGCTCGCCGACCCCTACGTGCTCGGCGTGTCGTCCGGCGCCTCGCTCGGCGTGGCGCTGGTCGTGCTGGTGGGCGGCGGGTCGGCCTACGGCGCCGGGTTCACCGCCGGGCTGGGCCTGCTCGGGGACCTCTCGGCCGTGGCCGCGGCCTGCGTCGGGTCGGCGCTGACCATGCTGCTCGTGCTGGTCATCGGGCGGTTCGTCGGCTCGTCCAACACGCTGCTGCTGCTCGGCGTCATGCTCGGCTACCTGGTGTCCTCGGCGGTGACGATCATGCTCGCCAACGCCCGGCCCGAGGCCATCTCCCAGTTCACCCGGTGGGGGTTCGGCAGCTACCAGGGCGTGACCTGGCCGACGCTGGCCGTGCTCGCCCCGGTGCTGGTGGTGGGGCTGGTCGCGTCCTGGCCCCTGGCGAAGGGGCTCAACGCGCTGCTGCTGGGCGAGCGCTACGCCGAGACCATGGGTATGAACCCGAAGGCCATGAGGGCGGCGATCGTGGTGGTCTCGGCGGTGCTGGCTGGCGCCGCGACGGCGTTCTGCGGGCCGATCAGTTTCCTCGGCATCGCGATGCCGCACGTGGCCAGGACGGTCTTCGGCACCGCCAACCACCGGGTGCTGATCCCCGGGGTCATCCTCCTGGGCGGGTCGATCGCGCTGGTGGCCGAGATCCTCGCGCAGCTGCCCGGCAACGGGGTGCTGCCCCTGAACGCGGTCAATGCCGCGATCGGGGCGCCGGTGGTGATCTACATCTTGTTGCGCCGCACCAGGGGGGCGGCCTGGTGAGCGCGCTGCTGGCCTTCGACGGGCTGCGGGTGGGTTACCGCCAGCGCGGCCAGGAACGCGTCGTGCTGCGGGACGCCAGCGCCCAGGTCCGGGCGGGCGAGCTGGTCGGCCTCGTCGGCCCCAATGGGGCGGGCAAGTCCACGCTGTTGCGCTCCATCTCGGGGCTGCAACCCTATTTCGCGGGTGGGGTGAGGCTGCTCGGGGAGCCGCTGGAGGCGTTGTCGCGGATGCAGCGGGCCCAGCGGATCGCCGTGGTCCTGACCGACCGGTTCAACCCGGGACGCCTGAGCGTCGCCGAGGTCGTGGGTCTCGGCAGGTATGCCCACTCGTCCTGGAGCGGGCGCCTGCGGGCCCGGGACCACGCGGTGATCGAGAGGTGTCTGGACCAGGTTGGGGCTTCCCACCTGGCGCGGGCGAGCCTGCTGGAGCTGTCCGACGGCCAGCGTCAGCGGGTGATGGTGGCCCGCGGGTTGGCCCAGGAGCCCAGGGTGCTGCTGCTCGACGAGCCCACCGCCTTCCTCGACCCGCCGGGCCGGGTCGAGGTGCTGGAACTGATGCGTCGGCTCAGCGCCGAGCTCGACATGGGCATCGTGGTCTGCACCCACGACCTGGAGGTGGTGCTGCGCTATGCCGACACGCTCTGGGTCGCCGACCGTGGGGGAGAGCTGTTCGTCGGCTGCCCCGAACAGCTGGCCTACGAGCGGCGGCTGGACGCGTCCTTCCACGCCCCGGGGGTGCGCCTCGACCTGGACCGGCTGACCTTCCAGGCGGTGCGTTCGGGTCGTCCGGAGGCGAGCGTCACCGGCGAGGGCCCCGCCGCCGCCATGGCCCGGCACTGCCTGATCCGGGCCGGGTTCGCCGTACCACCGACGGGTGGCCAGGGTGCCGCGGTGCGGGTGGATGCCGCCCCCGGGGCGTGGGTGGTGAGCGGCGCGGGTGAGGAGCGGGTCTGCGCGGACCTGGCCGAGCTATATGCGGTGCTGCGCGAGCGGAGGGTTGACTGAACCCGCGGGCATGGAAGGCTGGGGCAGATGAAGCTCACTGGTTTGACGGATGTGGTCGAGGTCGCCCGGCAGGGCACGGCGCTGATCGCCCGGCTGGTCGGCCCCAGCCGGGTCGCTTCAACCTGCGGTTTCAACGGTGGGGTGCGCGAGGACGTCTCGGCGGTGTACAACCTGCAATGCTGCGAACCGGCTTGCCACGACCGGGTCGGGGCCTATATCGCGTCCCGCCAGCGGGAGCAGCACGACGACCTGTGTCGGGCGCACGGCCTCGACCCGGACGCCACCGCGGGCATGGTGACCGCGGCGAGCATGCGCCGCCTGGGCATCGGCCGCCGGGGGTTCCGGGGCGTCGAGGTGCTGGCGCTCGTCACGGCAGGGGTCGAGGGAAACGCGGCACGGGCTGGTGACCCGGCGACGCTGTTCGAGTGGGACGGCGCCTACGAGCCGGTCGGGACGATCAACACCATGGTTTTCTTCTCCCACGAACTGGCACCGGGGGCGCTGCTGCGGTCCAGCATCACGGCGACCGAGGCGAAGGCCAGCGTGCTGGAGGACCTGGCGGTCGGCTCCTGTTACAGCCAGGGACGCGCGACCGGGACCGGCACCGACCAGTACGTCGCGGCCTGCCCCCGCGGGCGCGGGACCCGCCCCCTGCACGGGGTGGGGCACCACAGCGTGCTCGGGCAGCTGCTGTCCGAGGCCGTGCGGGACGCCCTGGCCGAGGCCCTGTCGCTGCAGAACGGCATGACGCCAGCCAGCAGGCGGTTCGTGTCGGTGCAGCTGCGCCGTTTCGGTTTCAGCCGGGAGGCCCTGGTGGTCGCCGCCCGCGAGGTGTTGGACGAGGCCGATGCCGCGCTGTTCGAGGCCAACGTGCTCTCGACCGACGGCGATCCCGTGGCGGTGGCGGCCGCCGCCGGGCTGGCCGCGGCCCTGGATCAGCTGGCCACCGGTCTGTTGCCGCGGTCTTGCGAGCCCGACATCGTGGATCACTACGCCAGGATGATCGCCGCGGCGAGCAGCGGCGGTGCCGCGTCCGCGCAGGATTTCGCCCGGTTTGGCCAGGACTCGCCGCTGGCATGCGTCTACGCGGCGATGGCGATCGGGTTCTCCCGCAAGTGGTCGGCGCTGCACGCCAAAGCTGAGGGTTAGCTTGCTCGCGGCGTGCCCGCCACCGGTGGCGGGGCGCCCTCCGGGATGACTAGCGGTTCTTTTATTTAGGTAACCCAAACCATGCCGCTTTTAGAAACGAGCACCCTTTCTTATTTCCGCAAATAAGTGCGCAAAATATATGCTAAATGCCGTTTGACAAGGTACTTTACTGGTTATATGCTGGTTTCAACCAGTGAACATGACGCCCTGGGAAAGGGTTTACGGGAGGGTGAAATGACTGCCACAGCAATGCCTATCGTCTCTGACTGCGCGATTGATTCGTGCTCCTACAACCACAATGGCTGCCACGCTTTCGCCGTGACGATCGCCGACAAGGGCTGCACCACGTTCCTGCCGCTGAACGTGTCGGGTGGCCTGGACAAGGTGACCGCCCAGGTGGGTGCCTGCCAGCGCGCGGACTGCATCAAGAACGACCACCTGTTCTGCACCGCGGACGCGATCCGCGTCGGTGCTGGCGCCGACACCGCTGACTGCCTGACCTACGCCGCTCGCTGAGCTGGCCCGCTACGCCGGATCGGGGCCGCCTCCCTTGCCTGGGGGCGGCCCTGTCGTCGTCCACCTACTGCTGGGGTTATCCGCAGATTGTGGGCACGTCTTGCTTACGCGGCTTGACTTTGTGGTTTATGGTTCAATTTGTTTGTGGTGGTGTTGCACACTCGACCGGTGGGCGGTACCCCCAGCTCGGGGGTGGAGTCGGTGGCGGTTGTAGACCACCCTGGTCCGGGACTGTCAGCCCATCGGTGTTTCTGGCTTGACACGCCGGTGTAGCTGGTGGGGAAGGTCGCATGATGATCGAGAAGATCGCGGGTATGAGCTTGATGTTCAAGGAAGCGAAGAAGATGGCCTCGCGCAGTGAGACCGAGCGCAGCGCGGTCTGGGAGTTGGTCACGGCAGCCCGGGCCCGCGGTGAAGGCCTGACCGGTCCGGGGGTGTTGAAGTCGATCACTGCCACTGTCGTGGAGGCCGCCCTTGGAGGAGGAGGTGACTGAGCATCTCGGCCACGAGAAACATCAGGCACCTACCGTGGAGAACGGCAGCATCGGCAATGGCACCTGGCCCAAGATAGTGCTGGCCGACGCTGCTGGTGAGGTGAGGATCGCGGTCCCGGGGGGACGGGGCTGGCAGGTTCGAGCCGGTGATCGTTAAGAAGCGACAACGTCGCCTCTGGGACGTGGACGCCGTCGCGGCCAGCCTATGTCGTCAAGGGCCTGACCACCGGTGAGATCTCCGCGCA
>JAUMWV010000053.1 GCA_030529455.1 Propionibacteriaceae bacterium
GTCGTCGGCTGGCCCCTATAGCTCAGTAGGCAGAGCGTCTCCATGGTAAGGAGAAGGTCTGCGGTTCGATTCCGCATGGGGGCTCTGTGTCCGGTCATCGCCGCTCACCGCGCGGTACATGGGGTGACCGGACTCACGGCGGGATAGCTCAGGCGGTAGAGCAAGCGGCTCATAATCGCTGTGTCGCGGGTTCAAGTCCCGCTCCCGCTACCGACGATGAGCACCGATTAGTTAGGAACCAGGCATGGCCAAGAAGACGCAGGACATTCGTCCGAAGATCACGCTCGCCTGCACTGAGTGCAAGGAGCGCAACTACATCACCAAGAAGAACCGGCGCAACGACCCGGATCGTCTTGAACTGGCCAAGTTCTGCCCGAAGTGCCGCAAGCACCAGACCCACAAAGAGACCCGCTGAGGTTTCTCGTCCAAGACCAACGGTGAGGGCCGCCCCGCATGGGGCGGCCCTCACCGTTGCTGGGTCCTATCGGGTGGGGATGAAGATCTCCACCCGCCGGTTGAGCTGGCGTCCGGCGGGGTTGTCCTTCCCGTCGATCTCGTTCGGCGCGACGGGACGGGTCTCGCCGAACCCGGTGGCCGTTAGCGGGGCGGTGACGCCCGCGCCGGACAACTCGTCCTTCACGGCGTTGGCCCGGCGCTCCGACAGGCCCTGGTTGTAGCCGTCGCTGCCGTGGGCGTCGGTGTGGCCCTGCACCTGCAGGGAGACCCCCTGAGGCAGCCCGTTCAGCGGCTCGACGAGTTGGTGCAGCGTCGCCTTGGCGTCCGGTCGGATATCGGACTTGTCGTAGTCGAACAGGATCTCGGCCTCCAGCGTGACGTAGAGCCCGCAGACCGGGTCGACCGGGGCCAGCTTCATGAGGGGCGGGAACTTGCCCGCTGGCGGGACCGGGGGGAGCCGGTCGGCTTTCACCGGGACGCCGTTGACCAGCGCGGTGCCCGAGCCGTCGTTGATGATGCTGATGCCCGGGCCAGAGTAGGAGCCGGACCCGTCGGCGTTGATCGTGAGGCTCACCTCCGGCGTGGAGGCCGAGTAGGTGCCCGACCCGTCGTTGTGGATCACGACGGAATCCGCTGCCCGGGTCATGGTGCCGCCGCCCTTGCCATCCAGGACGATCGACAGCCCGGGGCCGTTGTAGGTGCCCGACCCGTCGGTGTGGATGACGAGGCTGATCGGGCCGCGGCTGAGCAGGCCCGACCCGTCCCCGTGGTTGACGAGGGAGGTTTCGGGGTCGCTGTAGAGGCCCGCCCCGTCTCCGGTCCGCACCTGCGTGATCCCGTCGCCGGAGACCGCGCCGGTGCCGTCCCCGCCGAGCACCACCGAACCGCCGACGAGGGGCTGTCCCTCCGGTCCACAGTGGGCTGGGGAGACCTTCAGCCCGGGAATGGATTTGAGCTTGTCGGTGAGGGTCTCGGCGGCCTTGGCCGTGACCTCGTCCAGGACGGACAGGTTGGGGATCACGATCGAGGGGACGCTCGGGAACTGCCCGGGTGCATAACCCGGAACCACGGCCGCGCCGGAAGCGTGCGCGGTGGGGGCCGCGGGGGTGCTCGCGGTGGGGACCTGGGCCGGACTCGCCGGGGGCTGCGTGGCGGCGGGGAGGTCAACGGTGCCAGCCGACTGGGGCGCGCCGCCGCAGGCGGTGAAGGTGAGCAGCGCGGCGGTGGCTGCGAGGGTTCGTTTCATCGGGGCTCCTCCGGTTGGGAACGCGGTTCAGCCTATGGCTGGCAGGGGAGCACCTGGCCGGTTTGTCGCAGATCGGCGACGGGCGGACCCGCTAGGCTTGGCGCATGCCGATTAGTCCTGAGCACGTTGGCCGCCGTTATCCGGCCACCGTCCCCTACGAGGTGTCTCGCGCCAAGATCGCCGAGTTCGCCGAAGCGCTGGGCGATCCCAACCCGGCCTATCGCGGTGACGACCCGGTCGCGCCGCCGACCTTTGCCGCGGTCATCGCCGCTCAGGCCTGGGACGCCCTCTTCGGCGACCCCGACCTCGGGCTGGCGCTCAAGCGGACGGTGCACGCCGACCAGGGCTTCCGCTACGTCCGCCCGCTGCGTCCCGGGGACCGGGTGAGCGCGACGCTGAGCATCGACAAGGTGCGCCAGCGCGGCAACCTGGACTGGGTCGGGATCTCGGTCGAGCTGACCGTGGACGGCGAACCGGTCTGCACCGCGACGTCGACGCTGCTGCACACGAGGGAGGAGGCCGCCGGTGCCTGAGCTGGGTGAGCGGCTGGGGCCGCTGGTGGTGAGGCTCACCAGATCCGGGGTCGTCCGGTATTCCGGCGCCTCGACCGATTTCAACGAGATCCACTATTCGGACCGGCACGCCCGGGCGATCGGGCTCGACGGGGTCATCGCCCACGGGATGTGGACGATGGGGGCCGCGCTGCGGGTCGTCACCGACTGGGCCGGGGACCCGTCCCGGGTGCTGTCGTACAGCGTGCGGTTCACCCGACCGGTGCTGGTGCCCGACACCGACGACGGTGTCGAAGTGACCTTCTCTGGAGAGGTGAGCGCGCTGGAGCGGGACGTCGCGACGGTCTCGATCGCGGCGGCGACGGCGGACGGCGCGGTGCTGGGTGCGGCGCGGGCGGAGGTGCGGGTTGACCTCGGCTGAAGCGTCCTCGTGCAGCCTCAACCAGATCACGCTGGGGCGCGGCCCGGCGGAGGTGCCCGACTCGGTGCTGCTCGCCGACCACACCACGCTGCGGGTCGGCGGCCCGGCGCGGCGGCTGGTGGTCGCCAGGAGCGAGGCTGAGATCGTTGAGACGGTCCGCGGCTGCGACGAGGCAGGGGAGCCGCTGCTGATCCTGTCGGGCGGGTCGAACCTCCTGATCGGGGACGACGGCTTCGACGGCACGGTGCTGCGTATCGCCACGACCGGCATCAAGGCGGACGTCTCGGACTGCGGCGGGGCTGTCGTCCGGGTCGCGGCGGGAGAGGTGTGGGACGAGTTCGTGGCCGAGGCCGTGAGCCAGGGCTGGGTGGGCGTTGAGGCGCTATCCGGCATCCCCGGCCTGGCCGGGGCGACGCCGCTGCAGAACGTCGGGGCCTACGGGGCCGACGTGTCGCAGACCATCGCCTCGGTGCGGACCTTCGACCGCCAGCGCGGGCAGTTCGCCACCTTCCCGCTCGCCGAGTGCGGTTTCGGCTACCGGACGAGCAGGTTCAAGCAGGCGGGCGGGCGTTACGTCGTGGTCGAGGTCGTCTTCCACTTCCCGCTGGGGGACTGGTCGGCCCCGATCCGCTACAGCGAACTCGCTGGCAGGCTCGGGGTGCGGGAGCAGCAGCGGGCGCCGCTGGCCGCGGTCCGCGAGGCGGTGCTCGGCATCCGGGCGGCCAAGGGGATGGTGCTCGACCCGGACGACCACGACACCTGGAGCGCGGGGTCCTTCTTCACCAATCCGATCCTGGACGCCGACGCCGAGCTTCCAGAGGGCGCGCCCCGCTACCCGGCCGCTGATGGGCGGATCAAGACCAGCGCGGCGTGGCTCATCGAGCGGGCTGGCTTCGGCAAGGGGCACCTGCTCGGTCCCGCCGGGCTGTCCACCAAACACGTGCTCGCCCTCACCAACCGGGGGGGTGCCCAGGCCCGGGACATCGTGGCGCTGGCCCGTCAGGTCCGCGACGGTGTTGCCGAGCGGTTCGGTGTGGTCCTGGTCCCCGAGCCGGTTCTCGTCGGCGTGGAGATCTGACCGGGGTATCACGGTAGGTAGGTTCCGTTCTCCCGCGCCCGATTTTGCCGACACTATGTCGATAAGCTAGCCTGATGGTGGCTCAGTCAGGTGCTGGGCGCGACCTGAACCTAGTGGGAAGAGGAAACCAGTGCTCAAGAAGCTCTACACCGCGGCAGCCAGCTACGTTGCCCTTGGTCTCGTTGGGGGCGTGTTCTACCGTGAGTTCACCCGGATCAACGAGGTGACCATCTGGACCCAGCTCAAGGTGGTGCACACGCACTTCCTCGCACTCGGGGCCCTGGTCTTCTTCATCGTCTTGGGCCTGGAGAAGCTGTTCCGGCTGAGCGAGGCCAAGCAGTTCCGGGGCTTCTTCCTGTTCTACAACCTCGGCCTGGTGTGGAGCGCCACCATGATGATCGTCAAGGGGATCATGTCGTCGCTGGACCACCCGATGGCCAACTCGGCCATGATCGCCGGGATCTCGGGCATCGGGCACATCCTGCTGACGGTGGGCTTCGTCTTGTTGCTGGTCGCCCACAACAAGCGCGTCTGGGCGGACGCCGAGCCCGCCTGAGCCGCCTCGTCGCGAGGCCCCGCCGGGCCTGGAATGCGGGCGCGATGACCGGAAGTAGCCGGTTGTCGCGCCCGCTTTCTCGCTCTCGTCCGCGTTCTTGCAATCGCGTTGCGCGTTGTTGCCGGAAAATGGTCGGACCAGGTGACCCCGACTACATGTTGTCGGAGGCCAGGACATAGGATGAACCCATGACTCCGCGAAAGATTGGCGTCACTGAGGTTGCCCTCCGTGACGCGCACCAGAGCCTGATGGCAACCCGCATGGCCATGGAGGACATGGTTGACGCGTGTGCTGATATCGACCAAGCCGGATACTGGAGCGTTGAGTGTTGGGGTGGCGCGACCTTTGACTCGTGCATCCGCTTCCTCAACGAAGATCCCTGGCAGCGGCTGCGCACGTTCCGTGAACTCATGCCGAACTCCCGCTTGCAGATGCTGCTGCGTGGCCAGAACCTGCTCGGCTACCGCCACTACGAAGACATGGTGGTCGACAAGTTCGTCGAGAAATCGGCCGAGAACGGCATGGACGTGTTCCGTGTCTTCGACGCGCTGAACGACCCGCGCAACATGGCCCGCGCGATGGCCGCGGTCAAGCGCGTCGGCAAGCACGCCCAGGGCACCATCTGCTACACGATCAGCCCGCTGCACACGGTGGAAGGCTACGTGAAGCTCGCCGGCCAGCTCATCGACATGGGTGCCGAGTCGCTGGCGCTGAAGGACATGGCTGCGCTGCTGCAGCCCCAGCCCGCCTACGACATCGTCAAGGCGATCAAGGAGACCTACGGCGACATCCAGATCAACGTTCACTGCCACTCCACCACCGGAGTCACACTGGTCAGCCTCATGAAGGCCATCGAGGCGGGCGCCGACGTCGTCGACACCGCGATCTCGTCGATGTCCCTCGGCCCCGGGCACAACCCGACCGAATCCCTCGTCGCCATGCTGGAGGGCACCGGCTACACCACCGGCCTCGACATGGACCGGCTGCTGAAGATCCGCGACCACTTCGCCGCGGTGCGCCCGAAGTACAAGGAGTTCGAGTCGGCGACGCTGGTCGACACCGACATCTTCTCCAGCCAGATCCCGGGCGGCATGCTGTCCAACATGGAGAGCCAGCTCAAGGCCCAGGGCGCTGGCGACCGGATTCGTGAGGTGATGGCCGAGGTCCCGCTGGTGAAGGCCGACGCGGGGCACCCGCCGCTGGTCACCCCGTCCAGCCAGATCGTCGGCACCCAGGCGGTGTTCAACGTGCTGATGGGGCGCTACAAGGTCATGACCGGCGAGTTCGCCGACCTCATGCTGGGCTACTACGGCGAGTGCATCGGCGAGCGCAACCCCGAGGTGATCGAGATCGCCAAGACCCAGGCGAAGAAGGAGCCGATCACGACGCGGCCCGCCGACCTGCTGACCCCCGAGTGGGACGAGCTGGTCGCCCAGACCGAGGGCCTCGAAGGATACGACGGCAGCCAGGAGGACGTGCTGACCAACGCCATGTTCCCCGGCGTGGCTCCCGGATTCTTCAAGACCCGCGACGAGGGTCCCAAGAACGTGGGCAAGACCGCTGAGCAGCTGGCCAAGGAGGCCGAGGCGTCCAAGGGCGCGGCGGGCGCGGTGCAGGGCCCGATCAAGTACAAGGTGTCGATGGGCGGGCGCGAACACAGCGTGACCGTGGAAAGGGCCTGACGTGGCAACCCCGAAGAAGAAGACGATGGCCGACCGTATCGAGGAGCTCAACGAGCGGCGGGTCACGACCCGCCTCGGTGGCGGCGAGGCGAAACTCGACAAGCAGCGCCAGTCGGGCAAGATGACCGCCCGGGAGCGCATCGACGGCCTGATCGACGAGGGCACGTTCCAGGAGATCGGACTGTTCCGCAAGAACCGGACGACCACCTTCGGCATGGACAAGGCCAACATGCCCGCCGACGGTGTCGTGACCGGCACCGGCGCGGTGTTCGGGCGCCCGATCCACATCGCGAGCCAGGACTTCACGGTGATGGGCGGCTCGGCGGGCGAGACCCACTCTAAGAAGGTCGTGCAGATGATGGAGTCCGCGCTCAAGTGCGGCACCCCCTTCGTGCTCATCAACGACTCCGGTGGCGCCCGGGTCCAGGAGGGCATCGACTCGCTGTCCGGTTACGGCCAGGTGTTCTACGCCAACGTGTTGCTCTCGGGCGCGGTCCCGCAGATCTCAATCATCGCGGGCCCCTGCGCGGGCGGCGCGGCCTATGCCCCGGCCCTGACGGACTTCATCATCCAGACCCGCAAGGCCAACATGTTCATCACCGGCCCCGGCGTCATCAAGCAGGTCACCGGCGAAGAGGTCACGCAGGAGGCCCTGGGCGGTGCGGACGCGCACATGTCGATCTCGGGCAACATCGACTTCGTCGCCGAGGACGATGAGCAGGCCCTGCTCATCACCAAGAAGTTGCTGAGCTTCCTGCCGCAGAACAACGCCGAGGACCCGCCGGTCGTCGACCCGGACCCGACGGTGGAGGCCGATCCCGAGATGCCCGGGCTCGTGCCCACCGAGGACAAGGCGGGCTACGACGTCCGCACCGTCATCGGCCGCCTGGTGGACTACGGGGACTTCCTCGAGGTGCAGGCCGGATACGCGATGAACATCGTGGTCGGCTTCGGCCGGATCAACGGCCGCACGGTCGGCGTCATCGCGAACCAGCCGCAGGTGATGGCGGGCGTCCTCGACATCAACGCCTCGGACAAGGGCAGCAAGTTCATCCGCTTCTGCAACGCCTTCAACATCCCGCTGCTGACGCTGGTGGACGTGCCGGGCTTCATGCCGGGCGTCGCTCAGGAGCACGGGGGCATCATCCGCCACGGCGCGAAGATGCTCTACGCCTACTCCGCCGCGACGGTGCCGAAGATCACCGTGGTGCTGCGTAAGGCCTACGGCGGTGCCTACCTCGCCATGTGCTCCAAGGACCTCGGGGCCGACCAGGTGTTCGCCTGGCCGACCGCCGAGATCGCGGTCATGGGTGCCGAGGGCGCGGCGTCGGTGGTGTTCAAGCGCGAGATCGAATCCGCCGAGGACCCGGAGACCCGCCGGGTCGAGCTGGTCGAGGAGTACCGCGAGACCTTCTCCACCCCGTTCATGGCGGCCTCCCGCGGCCTGGTCGACGACGTCATCAACCCCGAGGACACCCGCCGCAAGGTGGCCATGGCGCTGGAGCTGCTGCTGTCCAAGCGGGAACTGCGTCCGGCCAAGAAGCACGGCCTCGGCCCGGTCTGATCGGAGTCGTGATGAGTCAAGACGCCGAACTGCTCGAACTGGTCAAGACCCTCTCGGCTCGGGTCGAGTCGCTTGAGGTCGAGATCAAGTCGCTGAAGCTGCTGACCCAGAACGTGCCGGAGGAGACGATGGTGGCCATCGCGGCCGCGGTCGCTGGTTACCTGGGCTTCCGCGCCAAGAAGCGGCAGGCGAGTTTCGCGACCAGCCGCAACTGGCAGGTCACGACCCGCCGCTCCCAGCACGTCCATGCGCCGCTCCACGTGCGCTGAGCTAAGGAAACGTTATGAAACTGAAAGTTACCGTCAACGGCATCGCCTACGACATCGAGGTTGAGGTCGAGGAGCAGGAAGCCCGGCCCATGGGCGCCATCGTGATCGGTGGCGCGGGGGCGCACGTCAGCGCGGCCCCCACCACGGCGTCGGTCCGGGCCACCTCGGCGAACGCGGTCACCGCTCCGCTGGCCGGTTCGGTCGCCCGCGTGCTCGTCGCCGAGGGCGACGAGATCGAGGCCGGGCAGGTGCTGCTCGTCCTCGAAGCCATGAAGATGGAGACCGAGATCACCGCCCCGTCGGCGGGCACCGTGTCGGCCATCCTGGTCGAGCCGGGCGATGCCGTGCAGGGCGGCCAGCCGCTGATCGAGCTGTAGGGCACGCCCTCAGCGAGTCATCGCGAGGTCCGGCAGGGGATTCCCGGCCGGACCTCGCGGCGTCTTCGTCCCGAGCGCTCTCGACGGCGCCAGCCCGCGTGGTGAGCGATCCGGCCGAGAATCGCCGAGGAGGGCCGGTGCCGGCGTCCTCCCGTCCCGGGGCCCTGGCTCCTCGCCGCCCGAAGACTCGCGCCACGCTCCGCGAAGGAATCTTCAAGGGACAGCGGAGTACCCCTTGGCCAAGGTGGTGGGCAGGCGTAGGCTTATACCTGACGAAGCTATCTCTTGTCAATCCCGAAGGGAGGCGGCGATGTCGTATATCTGGGCCGCTCTAGCGTTGGGCGTTGTTACCGCGTATTTCCTGTATCTGTACGGGAGGGCGAAGGCCGGGACGCTTCCCCTGAACGGCGTGGTGGGCCTCAGGACGGGTGCCACGATGCGGAACGCCGCGGTGTGGCGGGACACGCATCAGAGGTATGCGGCAGTCTTCTTCGTCGATGCGGTCTTGTTCGGGCTCGGAGCCGGGACGCTCGTGACGCTTCCTGGGGTCCTTAAGCAGCAGGCCGGGTCGCTGGAGTGGATCAGCCTCTCGATCGTCGTCATCATGGTGCTCATTGGAGCGACGACATTCATCGGGGGAGTGCTGGCCCACAACTACGCCAAATCCATCCAGGGCTGAGCGGGCCCGGCGGCATCGGACGTGAGCCTGCGGACCACCGGTGTGAGCGTCGCGGGCGGGCCGTTACGGCGCGGGGACGCGGTACAGCTTGTACTGGGCGGCCTGGGCCCTGGGCCGCACGGTCAGCCGGTCGATGTTGACGTGGGCGGGCCTGGTCGCCACGAACGCGATGCAGTCGGCGATGTCGTCAGCCACCAGCGGGCCGGGGACACCGGCATAGACCGCGTCCGCCTTCGCCTGGTCACCCCCAAAGCGGGTCAGGGAGAACTCCTCGGTGTGCACCAAGCCGGGGACAATCTCGCAGACGCGGATCGGTTCGCCGCACAGCTCTAGGCGCATCGCCTGGGCCATGGACCGCTCGGCGGCCTTGACGCCGCAGTAGCCCGCACCGAGCTCGTAGCCGCCGTCGGCGGCCACCGAGGTGATGAACACCACGGTCCCCTCGCAGGCCCGCAGCACCGGCAGCAGCGTCTTGGTCACCCGGGCCGCGCCCAGCACGTTGACCTCGTACATCGAGCGCCAGGCCTCGATGTCGGCCTCCGCGACGGGTTCCAGGCCGAACGCCCCGCCCGCGTTGTTGACCAGCAGGTCGCAGCGTTCGCCCACCGCCCACAGCAACTCGTTGACGTCCTGCTCGCTCGTCACGTCGCACTTCAGCGCCACCCCGCCGATCTCGTCGGCCAGCGCCCGGACCCGGTCGAAGCGCCGCGCCGCGCAGAACACCCGGTACCCCTCCTTGGCCAGCCTACGGGCCGTCGCAGCCCCGATGCCCGAACTTGCCCCCGTCACCACAGCATTTCTCATGACATATCAGCTTAGGGGGTGGGCGAGCGGGTGGGAACCACCGAGGTCACGCCGGTGGCGTCCTCGCCCGCGCGGACCCCGCGTATCCGGCGGGCCCGACCGGAGGGGCAACGACGCCAAGTGGCCGCCCCACCGGCTACCGGCAGGACGGCCACCCCGTCGCGTGAATCCGCGGCGGCTACTACTTCTTCTTGCCCTGGTTCTTCACGGCCTCGATGGCGGCCTTGGCGGCCTCGGGATCGAGGTAGCGTCCGCCCGGGGTGATGGGGCGCAGGTCGGCGTCCAATTCGTAGAGCAGCGGAATGCCGGTGGGGATGTTGAGCCCGGCGATGTCGGCATCCGAGATACCGTCGAGGTGCTTCACCAGGGCCCGCAACGAATTGCCGTGGGCAGTGACCAGAACCACCTTGCCGTCGCGCAGGTCGGGCACGATCGCGTCGTACCAGTAGGGCAGCATGCGGATCACGACGTCCTTCAGGCACTCGGTCTGCGGGCGTGCCTCGGGGGGCAGCCAGGCGTAGCGCGGGTCGTCGAACTGGGTGTGTTCGTTGTCCTCCGCGATGGGCGGGGGCGGCACGTCGTAGCTGCGGCGCCACTCCATGAACTTCTCCTCGCCGTACTGGGCGAGGGTCTCGGCCTTGTTCTTGCCCTGCAGGTCACCGTAGTGGCGCTCGTTGAGCCGCCAGTGCCGCTTGACCGGAATCCAGTGGCGGTCGCAGCCGTCGAGGGCGAGGTAGGCCGTGTGGATCGCGCGGCGCAGCACCGAGGTGTGCACCACGTCGGGAAGCAGGCCCTCGGCCTTCAGCAGCTCGGCACCGCGCTTGGCCTCGGCGATGCCCTTCTCGTTGATGTCGACGTCCACCCAACCGGTGAACAGGTTCTTGGCATTCCATTCGCTCTCGCCGTGGCGGAGCAAGATCAGCTTGGCGGTCATGCCCCAAGCCTATCGGTCAGGAGATGATCCCGAACGAATACCCTGCCGCCCGGTAGGTGTCGATGACGCGCGGCAGCGCCTGCAGGCTGATCGCCCCGGCCCTGGTGTCGTGGGCGAGCACCACGATGGCGGAGGTGCCGGACTCGATGCCTGCGGTCGCCATGGCGACCGCCCCATCGACGCTCTTCGGACGCCGCGACGGGGGTTCGGCGTCCCCGGTCATGGCGTTCCAGTCGATCCAGTGGACGCCCCGCTCGGCCAGCGCGGCATCGGCTTCGGCCAGGCCTTTCCAGGACATGTGGCCGCCGGGATAGCGGTAGGCGGTCGGGGAGTAGCCGTCCCCGAGCACGGCACGCACCGCGGCGAGGGCCTTGTCGTAGTCGGCGATGATGGCCTCGGTGTCGCCGGTGCGGCCCGGATACAGCTCCTTGTAGTCGTGGGAAAAGGTGTGGATCGCGACCGCGTGGCCCTCCCGCTGGGTGCGCCGCAGCAGGTCGGGGCGTTTCGTGGCCTGGCTGCCGCTGACGAAGAAGGTCGCCCGCACCTGTTTGGCGCTCAGCACGTCGAGAATCGAGGCGGTCAGCTCGGCCGGGCCGTCGTCGAAGGTGAGGAAGACCGTCTTGGCTGGGGGTTGTTCCCCCTGGCCGGGTTTGGTGATCCACCGCTGCACGTTGGCCGCCCCGTGGGAGGCGATGCCGCTGTTGGCCGGGATCGGGGCGCTGGTCGGGGCGGGCCGCGCCGGGGAAGGGGCCGCAGGTTCCGGTGTGGGTGCGACGGCTGGCGGGGGAGGCGGCATCGCCGACGCGATCGCGGCCGCCAGCCCGTCGGGCCGGTGAGCGGATTCGTCCGGTGCCGGGGTGCACCAGAACAGCAGGAGCGCCACCACGCTGCCCCCCAACACCGCCTTCACCAGGCTTCGTCTCATGTTTACCCCCGCGGGGAGTTTATGCCCGGAAAGGCTCACCGGCGGGCCCAGACGGAGACGGATAGGGGCGGGGTCAGGCGTTAGGCCAGTCCTCGCCCTGGGGCACCTGGCCGGTCGTGATGTAGATCACGCGGCGGCCCACCGCGACGGCGTGGTCGGCGAGGCGCTCGAAGTAGCGTCCGAGCAGGGCGGTGTCCACGGCCTTCTCCACGCCCTCGGTCCAGTTGTCGCTCAGCAGCACCTGGAACTGGGCCCGGCGCAGCTGGTCCATCTCTTCGTCGTCGATCGCGAGGTTCTCCGCGGCCTCGGCGTCGCGCTCTTCCAGCGTCCGCTTCGCCAGGTCGATCATGTGCTGGGCGACCTCGGCCATCCGTACAAAGTTGGCCCGCAGGGCCTCGGGGACCGCCGACTCGGGGTAGCGCAGGCGGGCGATCTTGGCGACGTGGGCCGACAGGTCACCCATGCGGGCGAGCTCGAATACCACCCTGATCGCCGACACGATCATGCGAAGCTCGCCAGCCACGGGGGCCTGGCGGGCGAGGATGGACAGGCACTTGTATTCCAGCTCCTCGTGCATGGCGTCGAGCTGCGCGTCGTCGCTGATGACCGCCTCGGCCTTGGCGAGATCCGCCTCGAGCAGCGCCTGGGAGGAACGCCCGACGGCCTGGGACACCAGGTCTGCCATGTGGTGCATACGCTGCAACACGTCATTGAGTTCTTGATGGTAGCTCTCGCGCATGGTCTCCCTTTGTTTGGTGTATCCGGTCATCCTAGTCTCGCGACCTCACAGCCACCGTAGAACGCCACGATGGAGCAGGGGCCGGTGATTGGCTGAACGCGGGGTGAACAGCTCGTGAATCTCTCAGATCGCGGTTCGGCTCAGGGCCTAGACTCTTGCGGTGTGAACGAGTGGGTTGCCGGGACGCTGATCCTGCTGGCGGGAGCGCTGCTGGGCGGCGCGGCGGCGGTCGCCTACACCCTGTTCCGCGGCCGGGCCGAGGCCCGGATGCCAGACGTCGCCACGCCGGCGGTGTCACCCGAACTCGTCGCCGCCGTGCAGATCCTCCGCGCAGCGGTCATGCTGGTCGGGCCCCACGACGAGGTGCTCTACTCCTCCCCCGAAGCCAGGGCGATGGGCATCGCACGCGGCACCCGCATCGGTGAGGCCTCCCTGCTCTCCCTGGTCCGGCAGTCCCGGCGGACTGGGGAGAACGCGTCCGCCGAGCTGGAGCTGTCCCGCGGGATCGGCGTCGAGGCCACACCGATCGCGGTCCGGGCGGCGGTGCTCGGCGGCGGGGTTCTCATGGTGCTCGTGGACGACCTGTCCGCCGCGAAACGTGCGGAGGCCGCCAGACGAGACTTCGTGGCCAACGTCAGCCACGAGCTGAAGACCCCGATCGGGGCGATGACCGTGCTCGCCGAGGCGCTCGAGCAGGCCGCCGACGACCCCGCCCAGGTGCGGCGGTTCGCGGGACGGGTGCTCGCCGAGTCGACCCGGCTAAGTGAGCTCGTCCGCCAGATCATCGACCTGTCGCGGCTCCAGGCCGACGACCCGCTGCACGAGGAGACCCCGGTCAACCTCGCCGAGGTGGCGCAGGCTGCCATCTCCCGCCACCGGGAGCGGGCGGCGGCGCGCAAGGTCAACATCCTCACGAACCTGCGGGAGGACTGCCTGGTGGTCGGCGACCAGGCCCAGCTCGTCGACGCGGCGTCGAACCTGATCTCGAACGCGATCGCCTATTCCGACGAGCACTCCCGGGTCGCGGTCTCCTGCCGCAGGTTCCGGTCCCGCGAGGACGAGGACGACTACGTCGAGTTGTCGGTCGCCGACAACGGGATCGGGATTCGCGCCGAGGATCAGGAGCGCATCTTCGAACGCTTCTACCGGGTGGACGACGCACGTTCGCGGGCGACCGGCGGGACGGGTCTCGGACTGTCGATCGTGCGGCTGATCGCCTCCGCCCACCGGGGCACCGTCAACCTGTGGAGTCAGGCCGA
>JAUMWV010000054.1 GCA_030529455.1 Propionibacteriaceae bacterium
GGAGCGGTAAACGTAGTTGTACGGGCTGGCCGGGGCGCCCTTCGAGCCGTCCTCGTTGGCGTGGTAGACCCTCATGTCGAACTTCGACACCGGCGTGTCGATGTGCAACATGACCCGCGGGAAGTCATGGCCTTTCATCGAGTAGACGTGATCGGCGTCCTTGACCAGTTCGTATTCGGCTTCGGGGTCGGCGCAGTCCACCCCGTCCAGGCGCCCGTTCGGGCAGTCCGAGACGATGCCGAGGCTGGGTTCGATGGCGAACTTCCGCGCCGGGTCGATGCCGAGCAGCTTCAGCACCTCGTCGTCGAACACGGCCCCATAGGTCCAGGTCGGGTGGATGCCGTCGAGACGCTCGTAGTCGCCGGACAGGCCGCTGAACGGCACGCGGATCGTGCGGCCGTCCGAGGCGGTCATCACCACGTAGCCCCCGTACATGCTCGGGCCCTTGAGCCGGGCGGGCTCACCGGTGCCGTTGGCGTAGGAGGTGTGGTGGGTGGGCGGGGTGATCGTCACGTCGACCGTGCGGGACGAGTTCGCGGGCACGGTGATGGACTGGGCCGAGAACCGGACCCCCGGGTTGAGGCCCGCGATGATCTGCGGGAAGGTGCTCGGCCCCCACGTGGCGGCCGGGGAGAGGTCGGCGCCGAAGCTGTAGGTGATCTCGCGGTCCGACCGGTTGGTCAGCGTCAGCGTGGTCGCCTCGTTGGTGTCGGTGTCCTTCAGCGAGATCTTCGACGGCGTCACCAGAGACGGCAGCTCACCGCTGCCCGCCTTGGCGTAGGAATTGGCCTGCGCCACGGCGTTGGGGATGTTGATGAGCCCGCCGCCCTGCTTGTGGATGGCCTCGGTGATCCGGGCCTGGGCCGGGAAGCCGCGCTGGATCGGGTTGCTCAGCAGCACCGGGGCCGCGGTGTTTTGCAACACCGTGCGCACGTCGTGCGGCAGCAGCGCCGGGTTGGACTGGAGCAGCAGGGCCGCGGCCCCAGCGGCATGAGGCGAGGCCATGGAGGTGCCAGACAGCGTCGCGTAACCATTGTTGGCGTCCGGGTGATCGACGGGGTAGGCCGAGTCGATGCCGCCGCCGGGGGCCACGATGTCGGGTTTCAGTTCCAGGGTCGCCGAGGGACCGTAGGAGGAGAAGCTGGACACCACGCCGTCATCGGGCTGGTGGGCAGCGACCTTCTCCGTCGTCCAGGTGATGGTGGTCTTGCCCTTGGCGACCAGTCCCTCCAGCTTGGCCCCCTCGTCCTTGGTCACGGTCACCGCGGGCAGCGTCACCTCGGGGTAGGCGCTGGCCTGCAGCAGGCCCTCGACGTTGTTGTAGATGACGACCGCCTCGGCGCCATCGGCCTGCGCGGCCTGCGCCTTCTCGGAGAAGCTGGAATCGCCCCGGGCGACCAGGGCGGCCTTGCCGAGGAACGGGGTGCCGGGCAGGTCGACCGCGCCGGTCTTCTTGCCCTCCGGGTAGGCCGCCAGCTCAAGGGTGCCGCTGGTCGGCGCCGGACGCGCACCGTTGACGGGCAGGTAGCCCATGAGGGACCCGTCGTCCAGGCGGAACGCCCCGAGCGTCAGCCCCGAGTTGTTGACCGAACCGACCGAGATCGCCTTCTCTGCCACCGACGGCGAACCGCCGGAGAACAGCCCGCGGTCGCCCGCATTGCCCTGGGAGATGAGCACGCTCACCCCGGCATCGGCCAGCGCGTTGGCGGCGACGGCGGTCGGGTAGTGCGGCCAGGTGACGTAGGCGGCGCCGATCGACAGGTTGACGACGTCCATCCCGTCCCGCGCTGCGCGTTCCATCGCGGCCAGGATGATGTCGGAGCCGGTAGACCCCTCGCAGCCGAAGACGCGGTAGGCGCCGATCAGCGCGTCCGGGGCGACCCCGTAGAAGTTGGACTCTGGGTCGTTTCCGGCCGCGATCCCCGCCACGTGCGTGCCGTGGCCGTCGCAGTCATCGGGGTTCGAGTCCGGCTTCGGGGTGGGGCTGTAGTTGTCGGAACCCTTGTTGGGGTTGTAGGCATCGCCCACGAAGTCCCAGCCCGCGACGATCTTCTTGGTCGGGAAGAGGTGGCTGGCATCGGAGCGGCCGCTGCCGCCGAAGGCCTTGTGGTCGATGTCGACACCGGAGTCGATGATGCCGATCTTGATGCCCTTGCCCGTGAGCCCCAGCTCGGTGCGGGCGTAGTTGGCGCCGGTCATGCCGACTGCGGCGGCCATGTCTGGTTTGCTCGGCGCCGAACGTTCCGGCCGGGGCCGGTCCACCGTGACGACGGGGAAGATCCCGACGACATCGGGGGCTTCCCGGACCTCGGCGAGGGCCTCGTCGTCCTCGGCCGAAACCGTCAGGCCGTTCCAGACCCGGCTGAAGGCCGCTCCCACCGAAACTTCCTTGTCGGCGACGGATTTCCGGAACGATTCCTGCTGAGAGGCGACGCGGGACGCCGAGCCACCCTTCAGCGTGGGCTTCTCGCTGAGCTGGACGAACCACTTGCCCGTGAAGCCCTGGGCGTGAGCGCGCAGTTCTTTGAGTTTGCTGACGTCCGGCAGCTTCTTGATGTCCTCCGGTCTGGATTCAGCGGCTGCGTGCGGAACGTGCGCAAAGGTGAGGAAAAGGGATGTTGCGAGGGCGGCAGTAAAGCAATGCCTCCCCAAACGGTTTCTGATCATAAAAACCTCATTTACTGCTAAGGCTCGGAAGGTACGTTGAGCCTGCGCAGAACCTAACACGGGTGGGTGTCAGGCTTGCCTGACTCCCGGGCCCGCTCCCGAGGCGGGAGCTGAGCGCGGCCGCGGGCCCCTGCCGCACGGCGGCAGCCCGGCCGCCGGACCTCCCGATAAAAGGCCTAAACAGCACAGATTGCGGCCTCTCGCACCCACCCCGGGAGCCATTTATCGGCAGCTCGTCGGCTTCTTCGGAAATATTCCCAGATTCCCCTTTCCCTGGACTCCCGGGCCACGGAATCCGGGCTGGCACACACCTCCGGACTCGCCGGTGAGTGCCTGCGATAAGATCCACCAGACCGGTTCCCCGCCGGGCCCCAGCAACCCAGCCCCCGCGCGTCCGCTGGCACGCTTCGGCCGGGCTGGCTACGTCGCCGACAACGAAAGGGACCACGATGCCTGCTGCGGAACTGCGCCGCAACCGCTGGACCTTCGGCCTGGGGACGCTCGGGCGCGACATGCTCGGCGCGCTGGTCAGCATGTACCTGATGTTCTACCTCACCGAGGTGGTCGGGCTCACCGACGCCGCGCTGGCGTCCGTGACGGCGATCATCGTCGCGATGCGGATCTTCGACGCCTGCAACGACCCGATCATGGGCGTCATCGTGGACAACACCCGCAGCCGGTGGGGCAAGTTCAAGCCGTGGATCGGCGTCGGCGCGCTGCTGTGGGGCGCCTCGACCATCATGCTGTTCGTCGACAGCGGCAAGCGCGGCACCACCTTCCTGCTGATCTTCGGCCTCACCTACCTGGTCTGGGGCGTCGCCTACACCATCAACGACATCTCCTACTGGGGCATGCTGCCCTCGCTGTCGCGAAACCAGAAGGAACGCGAATCCATCGGAGTGATCGCCCGCATCACCGCCAACGTCGGGCTCTTCGCCGTAGTCGTCGCGGTCTTGCCGGCGACGGCGGCGCTCGGTTCGGCGCTGGGCGGGCCGAAACAGGGGTGGCTGGCGTTCGCGGCAATCCTGGTGGCGCTGATGCTGGTGTTCCAGTCGCTGACGCTGCTGTTCACCCGCGAACAGGTCACCGCGGCGCGCCAGCACACGCCACTGCGGGAGCTGCTGCGCGTCATCGGCGGCAACGACCAGCTGCTGGTCACCGCGGTCGCGATGCTGGTGTTCATGACCGGCTACACCACCACGGCGAGCCTGGGCATCTACTACTTCAAGTACATCCACGGCGAAGAGGGCGCCTACCCGGTGTTCGCGGCGATCCTCGGGGTGGCCCAGCTGATCGGGCTGGGCCTGTTCCCGCTGCTGGCCAAGCGGTTCGCCCGCCGCCAGATCCACACCCTGGCCACCAGCTTGTGCCTCGGCGGCCTCGGGGTGTTCTGGCTGGCCGGTTCGTCCATGCCGCTCATCGGGCTGGCGGGCGTCCTGCTGTTCGGCGGGCAGGCCTTCATCCAGTTGCTCATGCTGATGTTCATCGCCGACTGCGTCGAATACGGCGAATGGAAGCTCGGGCGCCGCAACGAATCCGTGACGGTGTCGCTGCAACCGTTCATCTACAAGGCCTCCAACGCGCTGGCCAGCGGGCTGGTCGGCGTCTCGCTGGTCTGGTCGGGCATCAACCAGGCGTCCTCGGCCGCCGAGGTGAGCGAGACCGGCAAGACGATCTTCAAGGTCGTCATGCTCGTGGTGCCGATGGTGCTGGTCTCGGCGAGCTGGCTGGTGCTGCGCACCTGGTTCCGGATCGACGAGAAGCGTTACGCTGGGATCGTCACCGAGTTGGAGGAACGCCGTGGCTAGCTTGGACGCCGTTGACCAGCTGCTGCTCGCCGAGGTCGGGGAGGACGCCGAACGGGTCGTCGTCGTGGACGCCCCAGCCTTGGCTTGCCGCTTGAGTGAACTGACCCGCGTCATCGCCTGGTGCGACGACGCCCGGAAATACGCCTCCTTACCGGGGCCCATCGCCCTGGGTGGACGCCCGGCACCCACCGCCGGGGAGCCGGGCCACGACGCAGGGTTCCCCCTCACCCCGGAAGACCTATCCCACGCCCCGACGCTGTACCGACTGCCGAAGTCGCTGGGCGAGTTGGACGAGGTCGCCGCGGCGGTCTCCCGGGCGGGCGGCTGGCTGTTCGGCGGGGCCAAGATCAAGCACCTCAACCACGCCATGAACTCCGTCCTCGGGCGCCACTTCGACGCGGTCAACGCGAGCCTCGGCGTCCGCAAGGCCCGGGTGCTGCGGGGGTTCGGAGCCAACCCGAGGCCCGCCGAGTGGCCCAAGAAGCGCCACCACCCCGACCTTGAGCTGTGGGTGTCGGCACACGGGGCGACCTTCGGCGGCAACAAGATCGATCCGGGCACCCGGCTACTCGCCGACCACCTCGGCCAGGTCGCCGGGCAGCGGGTCGTCGACCTCGGCTGCGGCAACGGGACGCTGGCCGCGCTCCTGGCCCGCGCCGGGCGCAGCGTCCGGGCGACCGATTCGTCCTGGGCTGCGGTGTCCGCGACCCGCGAGACGGCCCGGCTCAACGGGCTCGATGTCGAGGTGGCGTGGGCCGACGGGCTCTCCGGCGAGCCGGACGCGAGCGCCGAGGCCATCGTCAGCAACCCGCCGTTCCACCAGGGCCGCGCCAAGGAATCCGGGCCGACGCTGGCGATGTTCGCCGACGCCGCCCGGGTGCTCGTGCCCGGCGGGGAGTTCTGGTGTGTCTTCAACTCACACCTGCCGTGGAAACGCGAACTGGGCCGCGTCCTCGGCCCGACCAAGGTCGTGGCCCAGAACACCAAGTACACGCTGACCAGGTCGGTCGCGGGCTGAGGGGCGCCGCCTCAGTCCAGGCTGCCCGCGGGGTAGTGTTCCTCGGCGGCCTGCAGCACCCCGAGCGCGGCCCGCAGCCCCCGCTCCTGGGTGTCGAGGGGGAGCCGCTGCTCACTGGGCAGGTGGATGAAGCCGCAGCGGGGCCGTGAGCCCTCCGGTACCGCGGCCGCGGCGTGCAGCGCGAGGTACATGAGCGCGTTGCAGGCGTAGCTGCCCGCCGACAGCGACAGCTCCCCCGCCACCCCGGCCGCCCGGGCCGCGCGCAGCATGGCCTTCACCGGCAACGTCGTGAAATACCCGGCGGGCCCACCGGCCACCACCGGCTCGTCCACCGGCTGGGAGCCAGCGTTGTCGGGAATCCTCGCGTCCACCAGGTTCACCGCGACCCGTTCGAAGGTCAGCCCGGACGCGGCCCCCGACAACCCCAGGCACACCACGGCCGACGGCTGCGTCTCCTCCATCAGGGCGGCCAGCCGCTCCTGGAGCTGCGCGAACTCGACCGGCAGCACCGCGGTCCGCGCCACGTCTGAAAGCCGCCCGGCCAGCTCGGCCGATGGGTTGCGCGATTCACCGGCGAAGGGCTCGAATCCTGTCAGCAGCACTGTCACGCCGCCAGCCTAGGCCCTGCGCCGCCCGGGGACGCCACGAGGCCGATGGGTCCGCGTCCGGCTCAGCGGGCGGCGTCCGAGATGGCCTTGAGCTTGCGTTCGACCGCCTCCACCCGGGCCTCCAGGGTGCCCGGCTCGGTCACGCGGCGCACCTCCGCGCGCCGGGTGAAGCGCACGTAGCCGACCGCCAGGGTCACCGCGAGCGCGGCGAGCATGAGGATCAGCCGGGGCACCGCCCGCTCCGAGAACATCGCGTACAGCACGCCGATCACCATGGTGTACAGCCCGCCGAACAGCACCCCGTTGGCCAGGACCCACAGCCGCTCCGGCATGCTGAGCGAGGCGACCATCACGAGCATCGCCGACAGGATGAGGAAGGTCGCGGCCTTCACCGGCCAGTGCGAATAGCCGGGTTCACCGGCCGGTGGCGCTGGGAACAGCGTGATGAGCAGCGCGTACAGCGCACCCGTCAGCAACACTCCTAAGAACAGCGCGAACAGGATTTCCAGAGCCGAGCCAAGCCTCACGGTCACCCCCTAATAGGTTCCCGCTAGCTTACACACCAAGGTGTTACCTGACCCGGGCTAAGGCACCACAACATCCGCTTCCGGCCCGGCCCCGCCGCCGCGCTCGGGTCCCGATCCGGCAGGGACGCGGTTCGCCGCACCGGGGCTCCGGCCATCCCACGCGTTCGCGCACCTTCTTAGGCGCGCCTAAGCTGTGACCATGTCGAAGCCATCTCCCGCCTGGGTGCCGCAGCAGCACGGCGCGTGGGGCATGCTGATCGTCCCCTACCTCGCCGGGCTGATCCTGGCCTCCCGGGTCCGGCCGCTGGTCTGGGCCGACCTGCTGCTTGGCCTGACCTGGCTCATCGGATATTTCGCGTTCAACGCGCTGTCGCTCACCCTCAAGTCGGCGCCGCGGCGGCGGCCCGCCTACCGCGTCCCGCTGCTCACCTATGGCGCCCTCACCGGGATCGCCGGGGCGGGAGTGTTGCTGACCCGCGGCTGGGAGATCCTGTGGTGGTCCCCCGCCTACGCGGTGCTGCTCGGGTGGACGCTGTGGCTCGTGGCGCACAAGAAGGAACGTTCCCTCGCCTCGGGGTTGCTGACGGTGGTCGCGTCCTGTGGGCTGATGCTCGTCCTGCGCTGGGCGACGCCGCAGGCGATCCTGGGCACGGCCGACCCCTCGACGCTTCCCCACCTCGCCACGGCCTTCGCGGTCACCGGGTATTTCGCCGGGACGGTGTTCTACGTCAAGGCCCTCATTCGGGAGCGCAAGGACCCCCGCTCGACCACCCGCTCCATCGTCTACCACGGGGTGTTCGCCCTGGCGATCGTGGGCTGCTGGCTGGCTGGGTGGCTGTCCTGGCCGTGGGCGCTGTGGGCGGTCGCGCTGGCCGCCCGGGCGGCCTGGGTGCCCGGCTACGCCGCCGCGCACCAGTGGCGCCCGCGCCACATCGGGGTGAGCGAGATCGTGGTCTCGGTCATCACGGTCGTCATTCTTCTGCTTGGCTAGGCGCATGCCTCTTTGCCGCGTCACGCTGATCCGCCCCCACGGCCCCACGGGCGGGGACGCCCCCACACCGGGCCCGGCCCGCGAGACCCGCCACCCGTGGGGAGTCGAGGCGACCTGGACCGGGCCGCTCGCCGACCCGGCGTCCTACCGGGCGGGCCTGCGGGCCCGCGCGGCCGCCGTGGGGTGGGACGCGGCGGTGCTGACCGGCCCCCTCGCCGAGCGCCCGGCCCGGCTGCTGGTCATGGACGTCGACTCGACGCTCATCACCGCGGAGGTGATCGACCTGCTGGCCGACGCCGCCGGGTCGGGCCAGCGGGTGGCCGAGATCACCGAACGCGCGATGCACGGCGAGCTGGATTTCGCCTCGTCGCTGCGCGAACGGGTGGCGACGCTCGCCGGTCTCGGCGCCGGGGTGCTGGCCGAGGTCGCCCACACCATCAGCTTCTCCCCCGGCGCCCAGGACCTCGTCGCCGCGGCCCGGGCGTCCGGGGCGAAGGTCGGGGTGGTGTCCGGCGGATTCATCGAGGTCGTGCGTCCCCTCGCCGAGGCCGCCGGGATCGACTACGCCACCGCCAACCGGCTGGAGGTGGCCGATGGACGCCTGACCGGGCGCACCGTGGGCGAGGTCATCGACCGGGCCGCCAAACTGCGCCACACCCGCCGCTACGCCGGGCTGGCCGCCGCGGACATGGCCGAGGTCGTCGCGGTCGGCGATGGGGCCAACGACCTCGACATGCTTGCCGCGGCGGGCCTCGGCGTCGCCTACTGCGCAAAACCGCTAGCCGCAGCGCAGGCGGACGCGACGGTCTCGTTCCCGCGGCTGGACGCCGTCGCGGCTTACGCCGGTTTCCTGGTCCCACACCACGGCTGAACCGAGAGCCCACCCCGGCCCGGACTCGCACTGACCCGCCGCCGGGAGGAGATTCGTGCAGATCATGCCGGAGACAACGGGCGTATCGACGCGAGGTTGGGTAGCCTGTGTGCGTACAGATCGTCATTCAAGGAGGAAATATGGCCGATCGCATCGGCAATGACGCTTTCCGCAAGAAGGTCATGTCAGCCGAGGACGCTGCCGCGCTCATCGCCCCCGGGTCCAACATCGGTTTCTCGGGCTTCACCGGCGCGGGTTACCCGAAGGCCCTGCCACCGGCGCTCGCCGACCGCATCAAGGAGGCCCACGAGCGTGGCGAAGAGTTCCAGGTTTCGTCCTGGACCGGTGCCTCGACCGCTCCCGAACACGACGGCGCGCTGGCCGAGACCAACGGCGTGCGCTACCGCGCCCCGTACCAGTCCGATCCGGTGCAGCGCAACAAGATCAACGACGGCACCACCTACTACACCGACATCCACCTGTCGCACATGCCGAACCAGGTCGCCCAGGGCTTCCTCGGCAAGACCGATGTCGCGGTCATTGAGGTGACCGCGATCACCGAGGACGGCGAGCTGGTGCCGTCGAGTTCGGTCGGCGCGAACCGCACCTATCTCGACACGGCCGACAAGGTGATCCTTGAGGTGAACTCCTGGCAGTCGATGGGCCTGCACGGCATGCACGACATCTACTACGGCATCGGTGCGTTGCCCCCGCACCGGGTGCCGATCCCAGTCACCCACACCGGTGACCGCATCGGCCAGCAGACCTTCAGCATCGACCCCGAGAAGGTCGTCGCGGTGATCGAGACCGACGCCCCCGACCGCAACACCCCGTTCAAGCCGCTGGACGAGGACTCCAAGGCGATCGCGGGGTATTTCATCGACTTCCTCGCCCACGAACGCAAGATGGGCCGCCTGCCCGAGAACCTGCTGCCGCTGCAGTCGGGTGTCGGCAACATCGCCAACGCGGTGCTCGCGGGCCTGCTGGATTCGCCGTTCGAGAACCTGACCTCCTACACCGAGGTGATCCAGGACGGCATGATCGACCTGCTCGACTCGGGCAAGCTGACCGTGGCCTCGGCGACGGCTTTCTCGCTCAGCCCGACCGCGGCCGAGAAGATGAACGACGAGGCCGAGCACTACGCCAAGAAGATCATCCTCCGCCCGATGGACGTCTCGAACCACCCCGAGGTCATCCGCCGTATGGGGGTCATCGCCTGCAACGGCATGATTGAGGCCGACATCTACGGCAACGTGAACTCGACCCACGTCATGGGCTCACGCATGATGAACGGCATCGGCGGTTCGGGTGACTTCACCCGCAACGCCTACTTCTCGTGCTTCGTCAGCCCCTCGGTCGCGAAGGGCACCGACATTTCGGTCATCGTGCCGATGGTCAACCACGTCGACCACACCGAGCACGATGTCAGCGTCATCATCACCGAACAGGGCCTGGCCGACCTGCGTGGCCTCGCCCCGCGGCAGCGTGCCCGCAAGATCATTGAGAACTGCGCCCACCCGGCCTACAAGGACGCCCTGCTCGACTACGTGCAGCACGCCGAGAAGGTCGCCAACGGTCTGCACACCCCGCACGACCTGACCAAGGCGCTGAGCTGGCACAGCCGGTTCCTGGAGACCGGCACCATGCAGCAGGCCTGAGGCCAGCTCACCGGCCCAGCCGGTTGACTCACGTTGGGGGACGCGGCAGGAGCCGCGTCCCCCAACGCTATGTGTGGGGGTCAGCGTTTCAGGCTGCCCGTGGAGGGTTGCTGCGGCCCCGTGGCGACGCAGGCCACCCGCTCCTGGTGGCCGGGCCACCTGTTCATCGACAGGTATTCGATCCGGTGGCCGTCGGTCAGGCCGCCCAGGTAGTTCATCAGCGTCGCCCGATTGCAGACCCCGGTCAGGGGGTCGGACTCCATGTCGGCCTGCGACAGCGGTTCCTTCAGGAGCGTCTGAATCTTGAAGACCTCCCAGTGGTGGGGCTGGTTGCAGGGCACCGGGTCGGCGACCTTCCAGCCCCGTTCGTCGCGGACGATCGGGCCAAAACAGGTTCCCATCACCGGGGACTGGCCGCCTCCGGGCTTCGGTGACGGGCTCTGGCGGTCCTCCGGTTCGGTGTCGGGCTCCGCGCTGTGGCTGGCCGGGGCGGGTCCCCCGGCCGGGGCGGGCGGCAGCGTGCGTCCGATGGCGAAGGCCGCGGTGAGCGCCCCGGCCACTAGGACGGCCCCGGCCGCCCACCCCGCCCAGCGGAGGGGGCGCCGCGGCGCCGGATGTCCGGGCGTGGGCGGAGTCTGCGGCGGCCGGTTCCCAGATCGGGAGGCCACGCCCCGCCCAGAGGACCCCGCGGACGCCAGGCCGACCGGGCGAGACGAGGAGACGGGCGGGTAGCCCTGCGGTGGGCTGGACGAGACCATGGCCTGTTGCGGGACGCTGGGGTTGCCGCCCAGTGGACTCGGGACCCCCGGTCCGGTTCCGGGCCGGGAGGGGACCACCGGGTGGGTGCGGACGGAGGTCGTCCCCGCGCTGGGCGTGGCCGGGTTCGGCTCGATCCGGCCCGCGGCGAGGCCGTGCTGGCGGGGGTCGGCCAGGGTCGGTTGGTCCCAGGACGCCCCGTCCCGGAACCGGCGGGCGAGGTCGTGCAGCGCCTCCCGGAACTCGCCCGCGTCCGCGTAGCGGGCGGCGGGGTCGGCGGCGGTGGCCTTCCACAGCACCGGCATGATGAGGTCCGCGTCCGGCCGGTCGGGCCGGGGGAGCGGCTCATCCAGGCGCGAGAAGATCTGCGACAGGGACGCCGGTGAGCCGTCCGGGCCGCGGCGGGGAGCGGTCCCGGTGTAGAGGGCGTGCAGGCTCGCCCCGAGCGCCCACACGTCGCTGCGGGTGGTCGGTTCCAGGTAGCGGAAGGTTTCCGGTGAAGCGTAGGCCGGGGTGAAGGCCTCCAGCGTCACCGACAGGTCTTCGCCCGGTTCGACCAGCGCCGCCAGACCGAAATCGCTGATCCGGGGCTCGCCGTAGGCGTCCAGCAGGATGTTGGCTGGTTTGATGTCGCGGTGCAGGACCCCGGCGGCGTGCGCCGCCGCCAGCGCCGCGGCGATCTTGACGCCGTAGTCGAGCAGCGTGTCGGCCGGGAGGCCGCCGGGACGCATCCGGTCGGCCAGCGACCCGCCCTCGCACAGTTCCATCACGAAATAGGGGTGGTGGTCCGCGGTTATGCCCGCGTCGTACAGGCTGACGACCCCGGGGTGCGTGCTGACCAGGGCGGCGGTCCGGGCTTCCCGCAGGAACCTGCGCTGGTTGCGTTCGTCGTCGATCCGGCGGTTGTCGATCTTGACCGCGACGTCCCGGTCGAGTGAGTGCTGCCGGGCGCGGTAGACCGAGGCGAAACCCCCGCGTCCGATGAGTTCGCCGAGGCTGACGCCGGGAATCACCTCGGCTGTGCGGGAGGTGTCATCGCCGGTCATGGGCTCATGTTAGGGCTCGCCGGGGCCGATCCCGCGCTTCTGAAGCGGCGATCATCGCCCCACCCCCGGCTGATATGCCGAGGTGGCTGGGTCCCTGGCCGTCTGGCCGGGCCCCAGCCACCTCGTGGGGCGAGCCTACTTCCTCAGCTCGACGACGGAGTTGCCCGCGCAGGGGGCGAGCGTCAGCACCGGGCTGCTCTTGCCGCCTGGGGTGACCTCGGTCTTGCAGGAGCCTACGACCTTCACGTCGGTCGAGTCTGCCTGAGCCAGCTCGGCGATGAGGTTCTGCCCCTCCTGGGTGATCTTGTCGCCCCGGATGTAGGCGTTCTGCACCGGGTCGGTGACCGTCAGCGTGCGGCCCTCGGCGCCACCGATGAGGAACAGCTCGTGCAGGACCTGGACCCGCCACTGGGCGTCGGTGACGATCCACCGCTGGTCCGCCACCGCCGCGGAGTCGGTGAGGTAGCCGCAGGCGTAGGACCCCTCCCCGTCGGTGGGGAAGATGACCCGCTGCGATCCGTCGCTGTGGACGTATTCGCGCAGGTGCTGACCGTCCACCAGCTTGCCCCGCATGATCTCCAGCGCCTTGCGCCGGTTCTCGGTGTCGGTGTAGACGGCGAGCCGTTCGGGGGCCAGGGTCCAGCACTTATCGGCGATCGCGTCCCAGTTGCCCGCCGCGAGGTCGTCGGCGAAGGCCTGGATGTCGGCCGCCCCTCCCCCGACCGTGACCTTCGGCAGGGCTGGCAGCGTCCCGGTCAGCTGTCCGCCGCAGTGGAACCCGGAGCTCATCGCGGTGATCTTGTCCTGGGCGTCCAGGGACAGCGCGGCCCCCATGCTGTCGCCGGAGAAGATCCCGAACTTGTACCCCCGCGGGAAGATCTGCGCGGAATCCTCACCGGCGAACGCCTTCCGGGCCTCGGCGAGGGTCGAGCCGACCTTGATCCCGCTGGGCGCGAAGGCCGCGTCCTGGGCAAGCCCGTCCTTCCGGTCGAGGCGGGGATCGAGGCGCCAGCCGACAATCTTGCCGACCGGCCAGATACCCGGGGGATCGCTTTCGGGCTGTTCGTTGGGGATCGTCACCTCGAAATCGCCCCAGCGCAGCACGGTGTTACGCAGCGGGGTGAGGCCGCAGGAGGCCTGGTCGAGCCGTTCGTCGGGCTTGCCGAGCAGGCCCACCGCCCACGCCTCGTCCCGGTTCCTGTCGGAGGTGGTGCCGCCGATGCTGAACCCGCCCCCGAGCGCCAGGTCGATCTTGGGCCACGTGGGTTTCCCGCCGTCGGGGGACGGGGTCGGACTGGGCTTCTGCGTCGGGCTG
>JAUMWV010000055.1 GCA_030529455.1 Propionibacteriaceae bacterium
CCGAAGCAGCCGCGCTGGGTGCGCCACCTCGCGGTCGCGATGTCGCTGTGCTCCCTGGCGGCGCTGACCCTGGCGTGGGCGCAGCCGATGGGCATCGACAAGGTGCCGCGCGAGCGCGCCACGGTGATCCTGGTTATCGACACCTCGCGTTCGATGGCTGCGACCGACGTGTCGCCCGACCGGCTGAGCGCGGCCAAGGAGGCGGCCAGGGAGTTCCTGTTCCAGCTGCCCGAGGGCTACAACGTGGGCGTGGTGGAGCTGGCCGGTTCGGCGGTTACGAGGGTGCCCCCAACCATTGACCGGGGCGTCACCGAGCGGGCCATCGCCGCGCTGGGCCTCGCTGACGGGACGGCGATCGGCAGCGCGCTAGAACTGGCCCTCAAAGCCGCCCAGCTGGCCCCGGGCGGTGACGGCGAGGAGCCAGCCCCGGCGATGATCGTGCTGCTCAGCGACGGCTCCAACACCCAGGGCCCCAGCCCAGACAACGCGGTCGCCATCGCGGCCCAGCGCAAGGTCCCGGTGTTCACCATCGCCTATGGCACCGACAACGGCTGGGTGGACCTGGACGGCAAACGCGAACGGGTGGCCCCGAACCCCGAGCTGCTGCGCCAGATCGCCCAGCGCACGGGCGGAGAGGCCTTCGACGCCCGCTCGGCCGACCGGCTGAAGGACGCATACCGCGAGATCGGTTCGTCCATCGGATACGAGGAGGTCAAGAAACCGGTGACTGCGAACTACGCCTTCGGCGCGCTGGGGTTCGCGATCGTGGCGGCGCTCGGCGCGGTGATGATGGCGGCGAGGTGGCCGTGATGGATATCGAGTTCCTCCGCCCCGAACGGCTGTGGCTGCTGCTGATCGTCCCGGTGATCGGGGCGCTGTTCGTGATCTTGGCGAATCGGCGCAGCCTGCGCCCCGGCCTGGCGCCGAAGACGAGGCTGGACCGGGTCATCCCGCGCGATGCGGCCTGGAAGCGTTACCTCTCGGTGGGTCTCGCCTTGCTGAGCCTGGTGTCGCTGATCGTGGCCTACGCGATGCCTAAGGACTACGGCTACGAGCCGCGCGACCGCGCGACCGTGGTGGTCACCATCGACGTGTCTATCTCCATGCGGGCGACCGATGTCGAACCCAGCCGGTGGGAGGCGGCCCAGGTCGCGGCCAAGGAGTTCGTCCGGTCCCTGCCGCCCCGGTTCAACGTGGCCGTCGTGGCCTTCGCCGGGACCGCTCAGGTGGTGGCTCCGCCGACGGTCGACCGGGGTGCGGTGCTGCGTGCGATCGACGCGCTGGACCTGGAGCCCGCGACGGCGATCGGGGAGGGGGTCTACGCCTCCTTGCGGGCGCTCGACCTGGTGCCGCCGGACCCGGACCACCCCGACGAGGTTCCCCCGGCCGCCATCGTGCTGCTGAGCGATGGGTCCACCAATGTGGGTCGCGACTCCACCGGGGCTGCCCAGGTCGCCAAGAAGGAGGGGGTGCCGATCTACACCATCGCCTATGGCACCGAGAGCGGCTACGTGATGGATCAGGGACGCCGCCAGCGGGTGCCGGTCAACCACGCCGAGATGGCGAGCATCGCCCGGGAATCGGGCGGCAAGAAGTTCGCCGCCGAGTCCTCCACGCAGCTGGGCGAGGTCTACGAGGCGATCGCCGAGGCGGTGGGTTACGAACGGGTCTATGTGGAGGTCACCGACCGCTACGCGGGCTTCGCCCTGCTGTTCGCGGTGCTCGCCGCGCTCGGCGTCATCTCGCTGGGGGCCAGATGGCCATAGCGGACAACCTCGCCGCGGTGCGCGCCCGCATCGCGGCGGCCTGCCTCGCGGCGGGCCGTGACCCGGCGGGCGTGCGGCTGCTGCCGATGAGCAAGACCCACCCGCCTGAGGCGCTGCTCGAAGCCCGTGCCGCCGGGGTCCGCCGGTTCGGAGAGAACCGGCCCCAGGAGCTCGCCGAGAAGGCGCGCGCTCTGGCCGGGACGGACATCGAATGGGCCTTCGCCGGGCACCTCCAGACCAACAAGGCCAAACTCATCGCCACCTATGCCGCCGAGTTCCAGGCGCTCGACTCGCTGCGGCTCGCTGCGGACCTCGACCGGCGCTGCCAGGAGGTCGGCAGGCAGCTCGACGTGCTGGTGCAGGTCAACACCTCGGGAGAGCCGCAGAAGCACGGCATTGAGCCCGGGGCCGCACTCGAGTTCGCGGCCGGGCTCGCCGCCTTCGACGCCCTGCGGGTCCGGGGACTCATGACCATGGCGATCAACTCGCCCGACCCCGCGCGGGTCGCGGCCTGTTTCGACCGGCTCGCCGAGGTTCAAACTCGGTTGCGGGAGGCCTCCGGCGGCGGCTGGGAGGAACTGTCCATGGGCATGAGCGGGGACTTCGAGCTGGCCATCGCCCGCGGCGCGACCTGCGTGCGGGTCGGCACCGCGGTGTTCGGGACGCGGTCGGCGGCCTAATCAGCCAAGATTCTCGATGGTCAGCGGGGGCAACCCCTCGGCAGGCCGGAACCCCCACACCTGGGCGAGGAAGGACAGCTGGGCCAGCAGGCTGGAGCGCCGGTTCGCTACCTGGCGGAAACCGTGCCCCTCACCGTCGAACACCAGCAGCGCGACCGGCAACCCCTTGCCCCGCACCGCCGCCGCCATGGCCTCGGCCTGGTTGAGCGGGACGACCGCGTCGTCGCGGCCCTGCAGGATCAGCATGGGCGTCGAGAGGCGATCGGTGTGGTGGATGGGGGAGCGGTCACGGTAGAGCTGACGCTGGGCCGGGTAGGGGCCGATCAGGCCTTCGAGGTAGCGGGACTCGAACTTGTGGGTGTCGGCGACCAGTGCCTCCAGATCGCCGATGCCGTAGCGGCTGATCCCGGCGGTGAACACCTGGGACGAGACGAGGCTCTGCAAGACGGTGTAGCCGCCCGCGCTTCCGCCGCAGATCCCGACCCGCCGCGGGTCGGTCACCCCGTCGGCGACCAGCTGGCCGACCGCGGCGACGCAGTCGGCGACGTCCAGAACGCCCCATTGGCCGTTGAGCCGCTCCCGGTAGGCGCGCCCGAAACCGGCCGACCCCGAGTAGTTCAGGTCCAGCACGGCGATGCCCCGGCCGACCCAGAACTGGACCTCCAGGTCGAGGACGGCCCGGGCCATCCCGGTCGGCCCGCCGTGGCAGCGCACCAGCAGCGGGCACGGGCCATCGGTGTCGGCGGGGGAGTAGAGCAGCGCGTGCGTGCGGCCAGCCGGGCCATCGAACCAGAAGGGCCGCGGACTGACCGGGACGACACGGGTCTCGCGTCCGGCCAGCGGCACGAGCCCGGCGTCACCGAGGCGAGCGAGCCGGGGCGGATGCAGCGGCGACAATGCGATCAGGTAGCACTGGCCGTCGGCGCACGAGATGGACTCGACCTCGCCCAGACCGAGCCCGAAGGCCTCGGTCTGGCCGGTGGCCAGGTCGAGGCGCACCAGGTCGCCCAGGCCGTCGGCGAAGCGGGTCGCGATGATCGTGGTCTCATCCAGCTGGGCGTAGGGCGGTTCCTCCAGCGTCCAGGGAGGGGGACAGTAGTCGTGGGCGTCAGCGAAGCGGGTGCCGTCGTCGAGGGCGAGGTTCCAGTAGCCGGACGTGTCGTCGAGCCAGGCCAGGCGCCCATCGGCGAGGAAGAGCGGGTTCAGGGCCGACACACCTACCCCGCCCGCGACCTTCACGGCCTCGTGGCCAAGACGGGCGCGCCAGACCTCACACTGGTCCCAGGGCATGTTCGGGTGATTCCACTGGGCCCAGGCGACCTGGGATTCCCGGTAGGCCGGACGCCCATAGAAATCGGCCCCGGTGGCCAGCACTGTGCCCCCGTCGTCATTGCCGCCGGACAGCGACAGCGCAACTAGCTCGGTGCGGGGTTCACCGCCGGTGAGGTAGTCCTCCCGCACCGCGAGCAGCAGCCCGGCGTCGCTGGCCAGGCGCAGGCCCGCGTACCGGAAGCGGGGGTCGCCGCTGGTCAGCTGCCGAAGCTGTCCGTCTGCCGGGAGGTAGTACAGCGCCTTGGAGGAATCGTCGGCGTAGGCCAGGCCAGCGCCGTCGGCGTCGTAGGTGCCCCCGCCGTACTCGTTGACGCGGGTGCGCACGTTCGCCGCCGGGGTCAGATCGGTGACCGCACCGGAGCACCAGCGCAGGATGGTGCCTCTGCCGTCCTCAGCCGCGAGGTTGGCGAGCCAGTACACGTCGGTGCCGACAGCGCGTACCTGGTGCATGCCGTCGCTCGCGGTGAGTACCTCGTCCAGTGAGACCGTCGGGGGCCATTCGCCAAAGTCCATGACCTATTCATACCCGATCCGTCGACGTCCGGCCCGCTCGCCCCGCGCCGAGGCGTCTGCGCCGGGAAGCTCCGGCGGGCAGCCCGCCGCCTTGTCACTGTCCCGGTCCTGAGGCACACTGGGGGCACAACGTTCCCGGTGCCGGGCTGCAAGGGAAGGCACGTCCACCGCACAGAGAAGGGAACACCATGACGACGAGGCGTACCGGCTTGAATGCTACGCCGCTGACGCGCGGGGTGATCTTCATCCACTCTGCGCCAGCCCCGCTGTGCCCGCATATCGAATGGGCGATCGGCGGTGTCCTGGGGACAGCCCAGCACATCGACTGGACGACGCAGACCGCCCAGCGGGGCACCCTGCGGGCGGAACTGTCCTGGACCGGGAAGGCGGGCACCGGGGCCGAGCTGGCCAGCAGGCTCAAGGCGATGCAGCGGCTCAGGTTCGAGGTGACCGAAGAGGCGGCTCCCGGCAGCGAGGGCCGCCGCTACGCCTACACCCCGACGCTGGGGATCTTCACCGCGACGATCGGCCTCCACGGCGACCTCGTCGTGCCGGAGGAGAGGCTCCGGCAGGCGATGATCGCGGATTCCCTCGGCGAGCGGCCGCTGAGCGAGAGCGTCCCGGCCCTGCTCGGTACCGATTGGGACGCCGAATTGGACATCTTCCGGCACGCCTCCGAGGAGGCGCCGGTGCGCTGGCTGCACCAGGTGGTCTGAGGCAGCCGGAGGCCAAGCCGGGGATGCGCCCCGGAGCTGGCCGCCGTGGGGCCAGTCTCACGGGGCGCGCGGGGTCCTTGACCCGGCTGGCCCACAGGTTCGGTTAGCTGCTGGCGTGCTCGTTGGTGAGCGCGACGGCGACGTTGTGTCCGCCGAAACCGAAGGAGTTGTTGATGGCGGCCAGATCCCCAGCGGGAAGGTCCCGCACGGTGGTGGCGATGTCGATCCCCAGGCCGGATTCCAGGTTGTCGATGTTGATGGTGGGTGGCACCTTGCGGTGATACAGCGCGAGCAGCGTCGCGACGGTCTCCAGGGCTCCCGCCCCGCCGAGCAGGTGCCCGGTCATGGACTTGGTGCCGTTGCAGATCGCCTCGGTGTTCTCGCCCAGCGCGAGCCGGATCGAGCTGGCCTCGGTGGTGTCGCCCTGGGGTGTCGAGGTGGCGTGGGCGTTGACGTGTTTGATGTCGCTGGCCGCCAGGCCGGATTCGCGCAGCGCTTTGATCATGGCCTGGCTCTGGCCCCGGCCAAGCGGGTCCGGCTGCACGATGTCGTGGCTGTCGGCGGTGATGCCGGCACCCGCCAGCGTGCCGTAGATGCGGGCGCCACGCGCCTTGGCGTGTTCCAGGGTCTCGATGACCAGCATCGCCGCGCCCTCGCCGAGCACGAAACCGTCCCGGTCGACGTCCCAGGGGCGCGATGCCCGGGACGGCTCATCGTTGCGGCGGCTCAGCGCCTGCATCTGCCCGAAGGCGGCGAGCGGCAGCGGGTGGACCACGGCCTCACCGCCGCCGACCAGCACCACGTCGGCGCGTCCGAGCTGGATCATGTCGCGGCCGAGAGAGATCGCCTCGTTGGAGGAGGCGCAGGCCGAGACGGGAGTGTGGATGCCCGCACGGGCGCCGATGCGCAGGCCGATGTTGGCGGCCGGGGCGTTGGCCATGAGCATGGGGATGGTGAACGGGCTCACCCGGCGAACGCCCTTGTCGCGCAGCGCGTCCCAGTTGCCGATGAGCGAGTGGAGGCCGCCGATGCCGGTGGCGGCGCAGACGCCGAGCCGGTCCGGGTCCACCTGGTTGTCCTCCCCGAGGCCGAACCCGGCGTCGGCCCACGCCTCCAGGGCGGCGACCAGCATGAGCTGGGTGGAACGGTCGAGCCGTCGCGCCTCCACCCGCTCCAGCACGGTCGCGGGGTCGGCGGCGGCCACCGCGGCGATCCGGGTCGGCAGCGGCTCGAACTCGGGTGCGGTCAGCTCGACGACGCCGCTGCGCCCGGCCAACAAACCCTCCCAGGTGGAGGAGGCATCGCCGCCGAGCGGGGTCGAGGCGCCGATGCCGGTGATCACAACGGTCGTCATGCAAGCTCCAAAGTCTTAGTCACGAGGGGTTTCTGGTCCGCTGCGCGGCGTGCCGGGGGCTGCCCGGCACGCCCGCACGCAGACTGGGTCAGATACCGGCGCGCTCGATGAACGCGACGGCGTCGCCGACGGTCCGGAGGTTCTTGGCGTCCTCGTCGGGGATCGAGACGCTGAACCTCTCCTCGCAGGCGTAGATGATCTCGACCATGCTGAGGGAGTCCACTCCCAGGTCGTCCACAAACGACTTGTCGAGCTGGACGTCTTCGACGGCGATGCCAGCGATGTCGTTGACGATCTCGGCGAGGTCGGAATGGATTTCTTCAGTGCTGGCCATGCTGGCCCTCCTTCTGGGGTGATGAGTGATTACGGCAGGACGACGACCTGGCCTGCGTAGACCAGGCCTGCTCCGAAACCGATGATCAGCGCGGTCTGTCCGCTGCGGGCCTCGCCGGATTCGAGCAAGGCTTCGATCGCCAGCGGAACGGATGCCGCTGACGAGTTGCCCATGTGAACGATGTCGCGGGACACGACGACGCTGTTGGGCAGTTTGAGGTGGCGCAACATCGAATCGGTGATCCGGTTGTTGGCCTGGTGGGGGATGAACACGTCGAGCTGGTCCGGGGTGAGCCCGGCGGCCTCGAGGGTCTCCTTGGTCTTGGCGGCGATGAACGTGGTCGCCCAGCGGAACACCTTCTGCCCGTCCATGTGGATATAGGGCTTCGGTTCCGGGTTCTGGTCGATGTCTGCCCAGCTGTCGATCTGGATCACCTCGGCGGCCTGCGGCTCCGATCCCCACACGACCGGGCCCATGGCCGGGGCCTCGCTCGGCCCGAAGACCGCGGCGCCCGCGCCGTCGGAGAACAGGAAGGCCGTGGTGCGGTCCTTGAGGTCGGTCATGTGGGTGAGGGTCTCCACGCCGACCACCAGCACGTAGCTGGCGCTGCCCGCCCGGATGATGGACTCGGCCATGGCGCTGCCGTAGCAGAACCCGGCGCAGGCGGCCGAGATGTCGAAGGCCGCGGGGTGCGGAATGCCGAGCTCGGCCGCGAGATAGCACGCCAGAGACGGGGTCTGCTGGAAGTGCGAGACAGTCGAGACGATGACCGCGCCGATCTGTTCGGGGGCGAGCTGGGCCCGCTCAAGCGCCTTGCGGGCGGCTTCGGTGGCCATGAACAGTGGGGTCTCGTTCTCGGTCGCCCAGCGGCGTTCCTTGATGCCGGTGCGCTGCTGAATCCACTCGTCGGTGGAGTCGATCATCGTGCACATCTCGGCGTTATCGACGACGCGGGAGCCCCGGTATCCGCCGACGCTCAGCATGCGGGCATAGGCGTGGCCTGGGGCGGGAGTGGGCAGTGTCATATCAGTCCTCTAGGGAGAAATCGGCGGAAGGATGCAAGCGCAGGACCGGCTGGCCCGGGTTGACCAGGTCGCCGTCCCCGGCCAGCCACTCGGCAACCGAGCCGCCGTGCGGCGCGACGACCGGCATGGTCTCGCACAGGCCGTGGACGGCACCGACGTGGGCGCCGGGGGGTAGCACGGTACCGGCGTCCAGCTGCTCTGCGCGGAACTGGCCCCTTCCCGGTGCCATCAGCATCCGTCGGCTTGGCGTGTCGGCGAGGCCGTCGGCGTGGGCGGCCACGAAGGCCCGGGCATCCTCCAGCTGGTCCGGGGTGTTGAGCGAGAACAGTTCGACGCCCTTGAGGTTGCGTTTCGCGATGCCGGTGAGGGTGCCCGCGGGCGGGAGCTCCAGGAGGCCGGTGACGCCGAGGTCGGCCATCGTCTGCATGCACAGGTCCCAGCGGACGGGGCTGGCGACCTGGCTGACCAGGCGGTCGAGGTAGTCGCGGCCGCGCCCGACCACCGCCCCGTCGGCGTTGCTGAGCAGCATCATGCGCGGTGAGCGGGTCGAGATGGCCTGAGCGAGCCGACCCAGGTGGGCCACGGCTGGCTCCATGTGGACGGTGTGGAAGGCGCCCGCGACGCTGAGCGGGATCAGGCGCGCCCGCCGCGGCGGGTTGGCGGCCAACGCGGCCAGCTGCTCCAGGGTGCCGCCCGCGACGATCTGGCCAGCGCCGTTGTTGTTAGCCGGGGTGAGGCCAGCCGCCTCGATCGCCGCGAGCACCTCGTCCCGGTCGCCACCGATGACGGCCGTCATCGACGTGGCCTGGACCGAGGCAGCCTCGGCCATGAGGCGCCCGCGCTCGCGGACGAACACCATCGCGGCCTCGGCGCTCAGCACGCCTGCCCCGGCGGCAGCGGCGATCTCGCCGACGCTATGACCGGCGACGACGCCGACCTTGCCGTAGGCGCCCGACGGTGAGCCGAACAGCTCCAGGGCGGTCAGCATGGCTGAGGCGACGAGCAGTGGCTGGGTGATGGCGGTGTCGCGGATCTGCTCGGCATCGGCCTCGGTGCCATAGTAGGCGAGGTCGAGTCCGGCGACGGCGCTGAGCCAGGTGAGCCGGTCGGCGAAGGTCCGGATCTCGAGCCACGGGGTCAGGAAGCCGGGTGTCTGGGCACCCTGGCCAGGAGCAACGATTGCAAGCACACCATTACTGTCGCCTATCCCGGGGGAGCGGGGCGCCTCAAAAGGTCACGAAATTACAACGACGAATGTTGTGGGATTCCCACAACGGAAAGCGCAGTGGCGGCACGAGCCGTTCTCGCCACACTGTTGCTAACACACAGCGCCCACCGGTGGGATGCGCGGGGATAACCCCGTGCGTCGAGGGACTGGACGGGCAGATCGGCCCAGTTATTCAGATTGGTGATCGATTAGCGGGGTGCGGTGGTAGGCTGAGGGCAATGTCCCCGAACTGGGGGTGTCGTGACCGGCGGCGCCTCATGACAGGAGCAACATGATCCGGTTCGACCACGTCACCAAGCGTTACCCCGACGGCACCCTGGCGGTCGCGGATTTCAGCTTCGAGATCCCATCGCACTCGGTGACGGTGCTGCTCGGATCTTCCGGTTGCGGCAAGACCACGCTGATGCGGATGGTCAACCGCATGGTCGATCCGTCCCAGGGGTCGGTCTGGATCGACGACGACAACGTCGCCGGGCTCGACCCAGTCACGCTGCGGCGGCGCATCGGCTACGTCATGCAGAGCGTCGGCCTGCTCCCGCACCGCACGATCGTCGACAATGTGGCCACGGTCCCGCGGCTCAAGGGGGCAGACCGGGCCACCGCCTCGCGCCGCGCCATGGAACTGCTCGAACTAGTGGGGCTGCCCACCTCGCTGGGGTCGCGCTACCCAGCCCAGCTGTCCGGCGGCCAGCAGCAGCGGGTAGGGGTGGCCAGGGCGCTCGCGTCCGACCCCAACATCTTGCTGATGGACGAGCCATTCGGCGCGGTGGACCCGGTCGTGCGGTCCGAGCTGCAGGCCGAATTGCTGCGGATTCAGGCGGAGCTGGCCAAGACCATCCTGTTCGTCACCCACGACGTCGACGAGGCCTTCCTGCTCGGCGACGAGGTGCTGGTGCTTCGTCAGGGAGCCGAGATCGCCCAGCACGGCAGGCCCATCGACATCCTGAGCCGCCCAGCCGACAGCTTCGTCGATGCCTTCATCGGCGGCGACCGGCGGCGGATGCGGGTCGTCGAATGCGACGGCGCCCAGGCGGTGGTGGACGCGACCGGGCGCGTCGCTGGCTTCGTCACCGATGGGCCGGTGCCGTGACCTGGGTTTTCAGCAACTTCGGCCAGATCGCCGGACTCACGTGGAACCACGTGCTGATCTGCCTACCCGCGGTGGCGCTGAGCCTGCTGGCGTCGGTTCCCCTCGGCTGGTGGGCGCACCGGCACCGGGCGGTCCGCGGCGTCGTGTTGGGCGGCTCCAGCGTCGCCTACGCCCTGCCGTCGCTCGCGCTATTCATCGTGCTGCCGGTCGTCCTGGGCACCAGGATTCTCAACCCGCTCAACGTCGTCGTCGCCATGACCATCTACGGCGCAGCGCTGCTCGTGCGCACCTGCGTGGAGGCGTTTGACGCGGTACCGAACGACATCCGGGAGAACGCGACCGCCGTCGGCCACAGCCTCACCCAGCGGTTCTGGCGCGTCGACCTGCCGCTCGCCGGGCCCGCGATACTGGCCGGGCTCCGGGTCGTGAGCGCCTCCACGCTGTCCCTGGTGAGCGTCGGCGCGCTGATCGGGGTGCCCAGCCTCGGCTATTTCTTCACCGACGGCTACATCCGCAGCTTCGGCACCGAGATCGCCGTCGGCATCGTGGCGACGCTGCTGCTCGCCGCCGTGTTCGACGCGGCCCTGGTGCTCGCCGGGCGGTTGCTGCTGCCGTGGGTGCGCGCCACCGATACCAGGAGCCACGCATGAGGTTCGTCATGGACGCTTTCGCCTGGATCGGAAACCCGGCGCACTGGAGCGGCGCGGACGGCATCCTCACCCGGATCGTTCAGCACCTGGGCTATTCGGCGCTGGCCCTAGTCATCGCCGGGCTCATCGCGATCCCGGTCGGCCTGTACATCGGGCACACCGGACGGTTTCGGGTCCTTGCCGTCGCGCTGCTGGCGGGGGCGCGGGCACTGCCATCCCTCGGCCTGCTGACCCTCCTGGCCGTCTTCCTCGGCTTTGGGCTGAGCGGGATCATCGTCCCGGCAACCATCGCCCTGGTGGTGCTGGCGATCCCGCCGATACTCGCCTCCACCTATTCGGGGGTCGAGGCGATCGCCCCCGGCATCGTCGATGCGGCGCGCGGCTGTGGGCACTCGGAGATGCAGATCGTCGGCACGGTCGAGGTGCCGCTCGCCGGGCCGATGATCCTCGGCGGCATCCGCTCGGCCGCCGTGCAGCTGCTCGCGAGCGCCACCATTGCCGCCTACCCGGGACTGGGCGGGCTGGGCCGCTACATCCTCGACGGACTACCCGTGCGGGACTACCCCAAGATGCTCGCCGGGGCGCTGCTCGTCATCGCCCTGGCGCTGCTGACCGATGCCGCGTTCGGGCTGGCGCAGCGCGCCCTGACCCGGCGGGTCAGGTCAGCCACTACCTGAGGATTGAAGGAGGTTACAGTGAAAAGACGACACTTCCTGGCGGCGGCCGCCGCGGTGCTGGGCGTCGGGTGCGCCTCGGCCGACCCGCTGGGCGGCGGGCAGTCATCGGTTTCCGCATCGGTGGTGAGGGTGGGTTCGGCCCACTTCCCGGAGTCCGAGATCGTCGCCGAGATGTATGCCCAGACCCTTGAGGCGGGCGGGTTCACCGTCGAACGCAAGATGCAGATCGGGGCCAGGGACGTCTACCTGGCCGCCCTGCGCGACGGCTCGATCGACCTGATCCCCGAGTACAGCGGCAACCTGCTGCAATACTTCGATTCCGGCACGGCCGCGAAGTCGGCGGCCGAGGTCGCCGAGGCGTTGAAGGCCGCGGTGCCCGACGGGCTGGTCGCCCTGACCCCGTCGGCGGCGGAAAACAAGGACGCCTACCACGTGACGCCGGAGTTCTCCGCCCGCCACCAGGTCACCTCGCTGGCCGACCTGGCCAGGGTGGGTCCCATCCGGCTCGGCGGCAACCCCGAACTCGCCAAGCGGCCGTATGGGCCCCTCGGCCTGACCCAGGTGTACGGCGTCCCCGCCGAGAACATCACCTTCGTCCCGATCGGCGATAGCGGCGGCCCGCTGTCGGTGAAGGCCCTCCTCGGTGGCGACGTGGACATCGTCAACATCTACTCCACGACCCCCTCGATCCGGGAGAACTCGCTCGTGACGCTCGCCGACCCCAAGCACCTGATCGTCGCCCAGAACGTGCTGCCGCTGCTGAGCGCCAGACTCACCGACCCGGTGATCAGGGCGCGGCTGGAGGCGGTCTCGGCCGCCCTCACCACGGATCACCTCATCGGGCTCAACCAGCGCAACCAGGGGAGCGAGAAGGCCTCGCCGAGAGAGTTGGCCGCGGGCTGGCTGAGGGAGGCCGGGCTGGTGGGATAGCCAGACCCCGATAGCCCATCAGTCGGTGACCGGTGCGGGCTTGGCCAGCAGGCGCCCGAGCGTGATCGCCAGCCGCAGCACGTAGGCCTCCCTCGGGTCGGCGGGGTTGTACCCGGTGACCTCCTGGATGCGTTTGGTCCGGTAGCGCACCGTGTTCGGGTGCACGAACAGCTGGCGCGATGTCGCCTCGATCGAGGTGCCCTGATCCAGGAAGGCCACGCAGGTCTCCAGCAGGTCGCCCCCAGCCGCGAGCAGCGGCGCATAGACGTCGTTGGCGAGGGCCCGCCGGGCGTGGCCGTCGCCAGCCAGCGCGCGCTCGGGAAGCAGGTCGATGGACAGCAGGGTGCGCGGGCCCTCGGGCCAGGCCCGCGCCGCGCGGTACCCGGAATTGGCCGCGCGGGCGCTGAGCGCGGCGTGTGGCAGGTCTTCGACGAGGGGACCGATGACGACCGGGCCGGTGCCGAACCACTGCGCCAGCTGCGAGACCTTTTCGCAGGCGCTGACCGGGTCGGTCAGACCGGGCCCACCGATGATCGTCACCAGCCGGTCGCCCTGCATGGCCGCCAGCAGGTCGAGGCCGAGCCCGCTCGCGGCGTTGCGGAGCAGGTCGAGGGCCGAACTGTCGGCGGGCGCCGCCCCGACGGCAACGGTCACGTTGGTGCCGGACCGCCACCCGAGCGTGGACGCGCGGCTGACGACGGTCTCGTCGGTGTCAGCGCGGACGATCGCGTCGACCAGCATCGCCTCCAGCCGGGCGTCCCAGGCCCCGCGCACCTCGGCCGCCCGGGCGTAGACCTCCGCCGCGGCGAACGCGACTTCCCGGGAATAGTGCACCACCGCCGTCCGCAGTACCGTGTGGTCGCTC
>JAUMWV010000002.1:0-3371 GCA_030529455.1 Propionibacteriaceae bacterium
CTGCCCGGCTGACGTCGCCAAGTCTACACGGGGGTACGAGAACTGATTTCCAGCGTCATGACGTGCCACTCCACTTACCTCGCAAGTCTACACGGGGGTACGAGAACTGATTTCCAGCTGCCGGTGGCGTTCCAGTTCGATGGTGACAAGTCTACACGGGGGTACGAGAACTGATTTCCAGCGGCTGAGGAATATTATTGACGACCATCGCAAGTCTACACGGGGGTACGAGAACTGATTTCCAGCTCCCGAGCTTTCGAGCGATGTCAGCCTGCAAGTCTACACGGGGGTACGAGAACTGATTTCCAGCCCGGTATCCCCGACCGCGTCCTCGCCGCCAAGTCTACACGGGGGTACGAGAACTGATTTCCAGCGGCAGCGTGTCCTCGACGCCACGGTCATCAAGTCTACACGGGGGTACGAGAACTGATTTCCAGCTGGCCTACCGCTGCCCGGCTGACGTCGCCAAGTCTACACGGGGGTACGAGAACTGATTTCCAGCGGGGTCGTGTACCCAGGTGCCGTCCAGGCAAGTCTACACGGGGGTACGAGAACTGATTTCCAGCCGTCCGACCATCGGCGGCGCGGTTGGCCCAAGTCTACACGGGGGTACGAGAGCTGATTTCCAGCCACCCAAGAGAGGACTTGAACCTCCACGCAATTCTACCCAGGGGCGCAAGAACGGATTCCCAGCGAAGCTCCATAATGATCAAGCTAGAGCCAGAGTGACACACAATAATGATCCTTTCAGTAGGCAGATCCCGCCTCTAAAGCTGGGAAGTTTGCCGTTCTTGTATCACTTCAGCGCTTAAGTGACTCCCTCACAAGGATTTGCTCACCACTAGATCCAGATAGACGACCCGCCAATAACAAGAGAAACCGCAGCGATGAAAAGTTCTGCCCCCAACCCTGAAGCCCGCTCGGAGGTCCCTAGACTATACCGAGGACGCAGTAAGCAAGCTCTCCGCAGGGCCTTTGCCATACCCCCTAGGCTGGTGCCATGGAGATCCCCGCGACCCCGCCGCCGTGGAAAGAGGTACTGCGCAGCGATCCGGCCCCGCTCTGGCTCGTGTCCGACCTGCCGCATCTCGACAGCTATCCGCACTGGGACGACCTGCTGCGGCACGAACCGCCAGAGGACCTCACGCATGAGCAGTGGTGGGTGCGGCTGAAGACGCTGCGGCTGGAGCGCGCGATCAAGGTCTCCACGTTCCGTGCGGGCAACGGCGACCAGCTGTGGTACACGCCCAACCCGACGCTGCTCGAGGGGTTGGCCGAGATCGCGCCAGCCGTGAGCGGCGGCGACCCCGACCTCGACCAGCAGGTTTCTGCCGCGGCGGGCGAGCGGGACCTGTTCATCGAATGGACGCTGCGGGAAGAGGCCATCGCCTCGGCCCAGCTGGCCGGGGTCAAGATCAGCCGCAGCGAGGCCCTGCCCCGGTTCGACGATCAGACCCTCGCCGACGACCCGGTGGGCGCCCAGGTGTGGAACAACTACCTCGCGCTGGTCCGCGTCCTGGAACTCGCCGGGGAGGAGTTCAGCCCGGAGCTGGTGAGGCAGCTCAACGCGGTGCTCAGCGGCGATGGGGCGCTGCGCACCGCCGACTGCACCGACGTCACCGACCCCTACGGCCGGGTCTGGCACAGCGCTCCCCCGGCCCACGAGATCGCCGAGCGGCTGGAGAAGCTGTGCCGTTTCGCCAACCGGGAGACCGACGAGAAACTGCCCCCGCTGCTGGCCGCGATGACCGTGCACTACATGGCCGTCCACGACCAGTACTTCGCCGAAGCCAACAACCGCACGGCCCGGCTGCTGTTCTACTGGGCGATGTTCCGCTGCGACTTCTGGCTGGCCAAGTACCTGTCCATCTCGAAGGTCATGGCCGCCCGCGGCCTGGATTACCGGCGGACCTTCCTGCTCACCGATACCGACGACGGCGACCTGACGTACTTCTTCGAGTTCTCCACCTCGGTCCTGCGCCGCTCCATCTGGCAGCTCCGCGCCCGGCTAGAGACCGAGCTGAACGCCGGTAACCCCACCCGCACGCCGCTGCTCGGGGTCGAGACCGAACTCAACCACCGGCAGCTCAAGGTCCTGGAGACCTGCCTCGCCGACCCGCGCAGCGCATTCAGCTACGAAACCCACGAGATCTACTGGGGGGTGAGCTACGAGACGGCGCGGCGGGACCTGCGCGCCCTCGGCAAGAAGGGGCTGCTGCGGCGGCGCGAGAACACCCGGGTCTGGCAGGCACCGGAGAACCTCGCAGCCCGGCTGCGCGGGGAGGCGCCCAAGACCGTCGAACTAGGCGACGCCGTCCCCGTGCTCACCCAGCCAGAGCTCGGCGCGGTGCACCGCCTGTGGCGCTTCGTCCGCGGCCTCCAGCCCGGACGCTGACCCGTCAGGCCCGCTGCACGGCCCCGAAGCGCTCCACCGCGACCGCCACGGCCGCCTGGCGCGCCTGCGCCGCCTCCTCGTCGGTCAGCGTCTTGTCGGCCCGGAAACGCAACGCGAACGCCAGCGACTTCTTGCCCTCACCGGCCTGTTCACCGGTGTAGATGTCGAACAGGCAGATGGATTCCAGCAGTTCCCCCGCGCCCTCGGCCAGCGCCTCCTGCACGTCCGCCGCCGCGACCTTGTCGTCCACGATCAGCGCAACGTCTTCCTTAGCCAGCGGGAACGCCGATAGCGGTGGGATCTGGCCCGCGTGCGGTGCCGCCTCCAGGAGGTCTCCGAGGTTCAGTTCGACGGCGCAGGTCCGCGCGGGCAGACCGAACGCCTTGCACACCTCGGGGTGCAGCTCGCCGGCGAAGCCCACGGCCCGCCCCTCGACGCTCAGCTCCGCGCAGCGCCCGGGATGCCAAGGCGCCGCCTCAGCGCCACGCCTGGTCAGCCTGACCCCCAGTTCGGACGCGGCGGTCTCGGCGAACGCAACGACGTGCCGCCAGGTCGCGGGCTCACCGGCCCCGGTCCAGCCCGGCTGAACCCAGTTACCGCAGACCACCGCGGCGATGGTGTCGGTCTGGGTCGGCAGAGCGGCGTCCAGCGCGGCCAGTTCCTCATCGCTCGGACGCTGGTGCACACCGGGGCGGGGAGCGTCCGGCGTCCCGGCGTCGTAGAACCCGGTCCCCTGCTCGAACAGGGCCAGGTCCGTGAGGCTCCGAGAGGTGTTCCGCACCACCGCGGCGAACAACCCCGGCAGCAGCGACGTCCTGAGGAACGGGTGGGTGTCGGACAGCGGGTTGGCCAGCCGGACCGTCTTGCGGCGCGGGTCCGCGGCGTCCAGGCCCATCTTGTCGAGTTCGGCGCCACTCACAAACGGCAGGCTCAGCACCTCGACGAACCCGAGCCGGGCGACGGCCTCCAGCACCCG
>JAUMWV010000002.1:3381-17165 GCA_030529455.1 Propionibacteriaceae bacterium
GCCACGCCCGAGCGGCGCGGTTGGGACCCGGGACCCGATCCGGTCATAGCCGAGCTTGCTGCCGACCTCTTCGACGTAGTCGAACGGGTCGCGCAGGTCCGGACGCCACGTCGGCGGGCACAGCGTCAGCGAATCGCCCAGCGCGGTCACCGACACCCCGGAGCGTTGCAGCACCGAGACGACCTCCGTCTCGGAGATGTCGGCGCCGAGGATTCTGCCGGGCAGGCTCGCCCGGATCGTGATGCTCGGCGGGGTCGCGACCCCGCCCGCGATCGTCTCGGCTTGGCTCAGGGTGCCGCCGCCGTACTTCATCATCAGCGACATCGCCCGGTGCGCCGCCGCATACGGCAGTGCGGGGTCCACTCCCCGCTCGAACCGCTTGGAGGCCTCGGATGGCAGGTTGAGCCGCCGCATGGTCCGGCTCACCGTCACCGGATCGAAATGCGCGGCCTCCAGCACGATCGAGGTCGTGTCCTGCCCGATCTCGGTCGAGGCGCCGCCCATGACCCCGGCCAGGCCGATCGGGCCGGAGTCATCGGTGATGAGCAGGTCGCTGGGGAGCAGTTCCCGGGTCTGCCCGTCCAGGGTGACCAGGGTCTCCCCCGCCCGGGCCCGGCGCACCACGATCGGGCCGGACAATTTCGTCGCATCGTAGGCGTGGAGCGGCTGGCCGGATTCGAGCATGACGTAGTTGGTCACGTCGACCGCCAGGGAGATCGAGCGCATGCCCGCGGCCTCAAGGCGCCGCACCAGCCAGGACGGCGAGGGCGCAGCCGGGTCGAACTCGTCGAGGCGCAGCGCCACGAAGAGCGGGCAGGCCTCGTCCTCCAGCACGACCGGGTGGCCGTGGCCGTGGCTGTGGGCTTCGGGAACCGGGAGCGCGTAGGAGTCTAGGTAGGCGAGCTCGAACAGCTGCGCGGTGTCCCTGGCGATCCCGCGGATGCTCAGGGCGTAGGACAGGTCCGGTGTGACCTCCAGTTCAAGGACCTCGTCCGGGCTCCACAGCGCCGCGATCGCGTCGTCGCCCGGGACGAGCCCGGCGTCGGCGTCCAGCACGATGATGCCATCATGGTCGGACCCGAGTCCGAGTTCGGCTTGGGAGCAGATCATGCCGTCCGAGATATGGCCATAGGTCTTGCGGGCCGAAATCTCGAAACCGCCGGGCAGCACCGTGCCGGGCAGCGCCACCACCACGAGGTCACCCGGTTCGAAATTGTGGGCGCCGCAGATGATGCCCCGCGAGGCTGGGTAGTCCTCCCCCGGCTCGTCGTTGTGCCGCTCGCCCACGTCCACGCGGCAGTAGTGCACGAGCTTGCCGTTCTTCTGTTCCTCGTCGGTCCGGCTGAGGACGCGCCCGACGGTCAGTGGGCCCGTCACTTCGGAGCCGGTGCTGACGATCCGCTCCACCGTGAGCCCGGCGGCGGTGAGCCTGGCCGCCACCTCAGCGGCCGTGACGTCTTCGGGCAGGGCGACCAGGTCGCGCAGCCAGGAGAATGGGACCTTCATCGGGCACCTCCAACGAGAGAGCGGCTGAATCGGATATCGCCTTCGACGAAGTCGCGCAGGTCGGGAGCGTTGTTGCGGAACATGACGGTCCGGTCGATACCCATGCCGAACGCGAAACCGGTGTAGACCTCGGTGTCGATGCCGCAGGCGGTCAGCACCCGCGGGTTGACGACCCCGCAGCCACCCCACTCGATCCAGCCCTCGGACTTACAGGTGCGGCAGGTCCGGTCGGGGTTGCCGATCGATTCGCCGTGGCAGACGAAGCACTGGAGGTCAACCTCGGCGCTTGGCTCGGTGAACGGGAAGAAATGCGGGCGCATCCGCGTCCTCACCTCACCGAACATGGCCTGCGCGAAGTGGTCCAGCGTGCCGCGCAGGTCAGCCATGGTGATGCCCTTGTCGACGCAGAGGCCCTCGATCTGGTGGAAGACCGGCAGGTGCGTGGCGTCGTACTCGTCGGCGCGGAACACCTTCCCCGGGCTGACCACGTAGACCGGCAGGTCGCGGTTGAGCAGCGCCCGGATCTGCACCGGCGAGGTCTGGGTCCGCAGCAGCTTCGAGGCGCTGGGCGGGTCGATCCACAGGGTGTCCTGCAGCGCACGCGCCGGGTGGGCGTCCGGGAGGTTGAGCGCGTCGAAGTTGTACCACTCGGCCTCTAGCTCGGGCCCTTCGGCGACCTCCCAGCCCATCGCGACGAAGATGTCGGTCATCTTGTTGATGAGGGCGGTGATCGGGTGCAGAGCGCCCCGGGGCGCCAGGTCGACCGGCAGCGTCATGTCCACCCGCTCGGCGACCAGGGCCGCCTCCAGCTCCGCGGCGGCGAGCGCCTCGGAACGTGCGGCGCAGGCGGCAGCGATCTGTGCCCGCGCGGCGCCGATCCGCTGCCCGGCCTCTTTGCGGGCCTGCGGGGGCAGCGCGCCGATCTCGCGGTTGGCGAGCGCGATCGGCGACTTGTCACCGGCATGCTCGATGCGGGCAGCCTTGAGGGACGCGGTGTCGGTCGCCGCCTCAAACGCAGCCAGCGCGGCGGCGACCATCTCGTTGATCGCCTCGGCCGCGAGCGGCGCCACCTGCACTGGGTCGTAGTTCGTATTGGGCCCTGACATCGGCTCCTCCTTAGTCACAGGCGACGATTCTACGAGAACCCACCGACCAGAACGAACCCGTTCCACGGCGTCCGGGCACGGCCCGGCGAGCCCGCTGCCGCGTTCGCCAGCCGGACGCCGCCCCGGGCCAGCTGCGGCATCCACCGGCCGGGGCCGCGCCGCGGCGATGCGACGGACCTACCCAGGCCCCACCCGGGCCACCGTCCTGCCCACCACCGACCAGCTGGAGAGGCCCCGGTACCGCTCGCCTGTAAGCCGGTCCCATCCGCTCTAGCACGCGGGTCGGCACCTAGAATCCGGGCATGCAGACGACGACTCGTGACCGCGCCGCCGGTGTCCTGCTCGCCTCCGCGTGCGGGGACGCGCTGGGAGCAGGCTATGAGTTCGGTCCGGCGCTGCCCCCGGACGCCCCGGTCGGGATGATCGGCGGCGGACTGGGTCCCTTCGCCCCGGGCGAGTGGACCGACGACACCTCCATGTCCCTGTGCGTCGCTCGGGCAGGGCTGCGGCACGGGCTGCTGACCGAGGCCGGGCTGGACGAGGTGGCGAGGGGTTTCCTCGACTGGTTCGGCTCGAACCCACCCGATATCGGCGTCCAGACCCGACGAATCCTCGGGGCGACGGCCTCTCCTAGTGCCCGTGACCTGATGAAGGCGGCGGCTGCCTACTACGCGGCTCATCCCGACTCCAGCGCGGGCAACGGTGCCCTGATGAGGACGGCCCCAGTCGCGCTAGCCCACCCCGGCGACCCCCAGGCGATCGCCGAGGCCGCCCGCCTGGTGAACGACCTGACCCACGCCGACCCGGTCTCGGCCGAGGCGTGCATCCTGTGGTCGGTCGCGATCGATCATGCGGTCCAGCACGCCACCTTCGATGGGCTCCGGATCGGGCTGGGCCTGCTCGCCCCCGACCGCGCCGCCCACTGGTCGGCGCTGCTGGACGAGGCCGAGACGCTCCCCGCCCGCGCCTTCGCGAAGAACGGTTGGGTCGTGCACGCTTTGCAGGCGGCCTGGGCCGCCATCAGCCAGACCCCAGTGCCGGACCAGGCCCCCCACGACCACCTGCGGCTGAGCCTGGAGAACGCCGTGCGCGCCGGTGGGGACACCGATACCGTCGCCTGCATCGCGGGCGGGCTTCTCGGGGCCCGCTGGGGCGCCACCGCGGTCCCCCCGTCCTGGCGCCAGAAGCTGCACGGCTGGCCGGGTCTGACCGGGGATGGCCTCGTGGGCCTGCTCAATGGGATGCAGGGCTAAACCCCGCCCCTCCGGTCTCGCCCGACCGACACGCTGCGGCACCCCTAGTCCCCGACGGGCAGGCTGGATTGGGGCGAGGGGAACAAGATCGGTGGGAAGGCGCCCGGAAACCTGACGGGCTGGCTGGGGCAGGAGCAAACTCCTACGCCTAACCCGTCCGAGATTTCGTCATCCGGGCGGTGGTTATAGCGACGGTCATCGGCCCTTTCCACGGGATGGGTCCCGCCCACGCCCCGGGAGCGGCCTGGGGTCCGGCACCGGCGTTGTCGGCTGGTCTCAGCAACCCCGCTGAGCGGCGGCGGTGGTGTAGAGGCAGACCGCGGCGGCCGTGGACAGGTTCAGGCTCTCGGCCTGCCCCCACATGGGGATTCCGACGACCCGGTCGGCGCAGGCGGCGTCCTCCTCGGGCAGACCCCACGCCTCGTTGCCCATGATCCAGGCCGTCGGGCGGGCGATATCGCCCGAGGCCTGAAGATCGCTCAGCGACTCTCCCCCGCCGTCGGCGGCGAGGACCTGCAGGCCCTGGGCCCGGCACCAGTCCGCCGCTTCGGTCAGGGACAGCCCGGTGACGATCGGCAGGTGAAACACCGATCCGACCGATGCCCGGATCGTCTTGGGGTTGTGCACCTCGACCGACCCAGCGGTCATGAGGACGGCGTCCGCGCCGAAGGCGTCGGCGCAGCGGATGACCGTGCCCGCGTTGCCGGGGTCGCGCACCTGGGCGCAGATCACTACGAGCCGCGGATCAGCGACATCGGACAGCGACCAGTCGCGGCGGCGGCACACCGCGACGATGCCTTGGGGCGTCACGGTGTCGCTCAGCCGCCTCATCTGATCCGCCGTGACGGTGCAGACCGCGGGCGGGGCGGGGCGGTCCCGGCTGTCGGGACGCCCCAGTTTCGCGGCCTCCGGGCGCCCTGGGTCACCGGCTGACCGGGCCGCCAGCACGTCCTCGTGTTCGGCGAGGTCGACCACGAACACCCGCTCGACTAGGCCGTCCACGCGCAGCGCCTCGCGGACCGCCTGGCGTCCCTCCACCAGATTGCGGCCGGAGGCCTCGCGTCCCTTCCGGCTCAACACGCGTTGAGCCGAGCGCAGCACCCCTGGGGTGGCCACGCTCGGCTCAGCGAGAAAACGACTCAAGGTCAGGCAGCGGCGGGCTGATTGTCCTTGGCGACCTTCACCAGGGCGGCGAAGGCGGGCGCGTCGCTGACGGCCAGCTCGGCCAGCATCTTGCGGTCGACCTCGACACCAGCGTGCTTGAGCCCGTTGATGAAGCGGTTGTAGGTCATGCCTTCGGCGCGGCAGGCCGCGTTGATCCGCTGAATCCACAGCGCACGGAAGTCGCCCTTGCGGTTGCGGCGGTCGTTGTAGGCGTAGACCATCGAGTGGATGACCTGCTCCTTGGCCTTGCGGTACATGCGCGACCGCTGGCCACGGTAGCCGGAAGCGAGTTCGAGGATCTCGCGGCGCTTCTTCTGCGCATTCACAGAACGCTTGACGCGTGCCATGTCTTACTCCTTGTCAGATGGGATGATCGGGGGACGGGCGGGCGCGTCAGCGGCCCTTGTGCTTGCCGAGCAGACGGCGGACCTTCTTGGCGTCCGCGGTGGTCACCACGACATTGCCGCTGAGGCGACGGGTGCGGGTCGACGGCTTGTGCTCGTTCAGGTGGCCCAGGTTGGTCTGGCGGTGCATGATCTTGCCCGTGCCCGTCACCTTGAAACGCTTCTTGGTGCCCGAATGCGACTTCATCTTCGGCATTTATCGGCTCTCTTTCTTCTCTCTCGTCACACCTGCAGGCGGGCCTACAGGTCGATGTCCGGGTCCATGTTGTCGGCCGGACCACGCTTCTTCTTCGTCGGCTTCGCCGTGGCCGCCGCACGCAGTTCGGCTTCGGCCTGCTTCTCGGCTTCCGCCGCAGACTTGCGCTCCGCCATCCGGCGATCGCGGTCGGCGGCCTCCTCGGCCTTGACCTCGGTCTTCTTCTTGGTCGGGCCGAGCACCATCAGCATGTTGCGCCCGTCCAGCTTCGGCGCGGACTCGACGAAACCGAACTCGGCCACGTCGTCGGCCAGCCGCTTGAGCAGGTTGATGCCCAGTTCGGGGCGCGACTGCTCCCGCCCACGGAACATGATGGTGATCTTGACCTTGTCGCCGCCCTTGAGGAACCGGATGACGTGACCCTTCTTGGTCTCGTAATCGTGGCTGTCGATCTTCGGGCGGAGCTTCATCTCCTTGGTCAAGGTGTTGGTCTGGTTGCGCCGGGCATCGCGCGCCTTCTGGGCGTTCTCGTACTTGAACTTGCCGTAGTCCATCAACTTCGCAACCGGCGGCCGCGCCTGGGGGGCAACTTCGACGAGATCAAGGTCATTCTCGATCGCCAGACGCATGGCGTCCTCGATCCGGACGATGCCCACCTGCTCGCCCGCAGGGCCGACCAGGCGGACCTCGGGTACACGGATCCGCTCGTTGATGCGTGGTTCAGTGCTGATGTGTCCTCCAAAGGTTCGTGTTCGCTCGAAACAACACGAAAGGCCTCCGCGGACGCGAAGGCCTGAGGACGGCCGCGGCTCACGCCACTGCCGTGGTTACCGACCCAGCCGGGAAACCCTGCTTAGGTGGAGGAACAGGCCCTCACTTCACGTGGACCAAACAGTCGTTCGATCTCTGCGACCAGCAGTGTACCGGGCGTTGCCGGTCGCGACCTAATCGGGAGTGCCGACGGGGTGATCTCCGGGCTGCAGACCCACCGACACCCAGCCGAAGGTGCCGTCGGCGAACTCGACCAGCCGCTGGCCACGAGCCAGCGCCTCCAGGATCTCACCCTCGATGGTGAACGGCACCGGTCCCGCAATGTCCAGCAGCAAAGCCACGGCCCCCGCCTCCGGGACCGTCGCGGCGAGGTCGTCCAGTGTGCAGGGGACCGGGCGGGCGGAGCGGTCCCAGGCGAGCAGCGCGTCCACACCGGTGAAGGCCAGCAGGGCGCGCTCGCCTGCGGCGTTCTCGACGCTCACCGCGGCCATCTCGGCCCGGCGTTCGGGGTCCGGTGTCCGCCCGCCGTCGTCCCCGGTGGCGACAATCGGCATGAGCAGCCGCGAGGCGCACAGCGCCACGACGGCGCGCGCGTAGCTCAGGGAGTCGGCGGCCCGGGCGATCGCCGAACGCACCAGCGGATCGGGGTCGCCGAGGTCTCCGGCGAAAGCCGGGTTCGGCTGGCCAAGGCGAGACATGGCTCTAGCCAATCACATGCGCCCACCTCGCCCGAAGTTCTGCTCCTCCGCGCCGCCCGCATCTCCAGAGCGTCCGGCCGGGTAGTGTGTTGGGTATGGCTGCGCTCATCTCGACGATCGTCATCACCGTGCTCGCTGTCGCCCTCGGGGTGTGGGCATTCGTGCGAAACCGCAACTGGAGTGCTCTCGTCCGTGGCATCGGGTTCGGAGCGGTGTTCGTCGGGCTCTACTTCCTGGGGATCACCGAACTAGCGGTGCAGGGCGTGCTGGGGGTCGTGTCGTGGGTCCAGACGACCGTGTGGACCCAGGCCATGACCAATGCGGCGATCGCGACCGGAGCCGGAGCGGTCATCGTCATCATCGCTAGCTACCTGCCGCACGGCAAGCCCGCCGCAACTCAGGACCCGGCCGCGGTACCGGCTCCCCGGGGCGGTTCGCAACTGCCAGCGGCCAAGGCGGCACCGGGCAGCCCCCGCGGCAAGCAGGCCCCGGCAGACCCGGAGGACGACGAGATCGAGGCGCTTCTGCGCGCCCGCAACCTCTGAGAGGGACGCCCCGGCCGGGGCGTCCTCGTATCACGGTGCCGGTGGTGTGCCCGATCGGGACCTACCCGGCGTCCTCGCCCCCGTCCGTGTCCTCGCTAGGGCGCGGTTCGGTGGCCTCCCCGGCCTCGGGGTTGAGTTGCAGGTCGAGCCACTGCCTCAGCCGCAGCACCTTCGTTGTCGCCTCCGCCCGCTCCAACGACTGAATAGCCAAGATCGCGTGCCGTTTCGGCTCATCGGCACCCTCGTCGCGCAGCAGAAGGTAAGCCCAAGGGTCGCCTTCCCGGAACCGGACACCAACGATGTCATCGGGTGCGAAAGTCCGCACCCGGAACATATTGCGCACCGTGACCCCGTCGGCGTTCGCCCACATTCGGGAATAGCCGACCGACAGCATGATCGCGACCATGACCAGGACGAAGAAGACCAGGGTGCCCAGCTGAAGCCCGCTGATGCTGACCCGGATTTCCTGCCCGAGGGAGAACCAGCCATACATCGCCGCGACCATGAGGACGACCGAACCGGCCAGCGCCGTCCACATCACCGGACGGCTGACGTAATCAAGCGGTTTCACAGTCGACATGCCGCGATCTCCGTCACCAGGATGGCGCGCGCCCCGGCCTCCCACAGGTCGTCCATGAGCCGCTGGGCGCCCTGGCGGGGCACCATCACCCGGACCGCATGCCACCCGTCCTTCGCCAGATCCGACACCGTCGGCCCCTCCAGGCCCGGGGCGATCTCGCAGGTACGGGCGAGCGCATCCGCGGGCACGTCGTAGTCGAGCATCACATAGTTCTTGGCGACCAGAAGGCTCGACAGCCGCCGGACCAGACCCTCGGTGCCGTCCGGGGCAGGAACACCGGCCCGCTGGATCAGCACCGCCTCGCTATGCAGGATCGGTTCGCCGAACAACTCCAGACCGGCCTTACGCAACGTCGTCCCGGTGTCGACGACGTCGGCGATCGCGTCCGCCACGCCGAGCCGGATCGCCGACTCCACCGCGCCATCGAGCCGGATCAGCCGCGCGTCCACCCCCGCGGTCTCCAGGTAACGTCCAAGCAGGCCCGGGTAGGACGTCGCGACCCGCTTGCCGTGCAGCCCCGACAGCGTCGTGATCTGGTCGGCGGGGGCCGCGAACCGGAACCTACTCGTGCCGAACCCGAGCGGCATCACCTCAGTAGCGTAGGCGCCAGAATCCAGCAGGAGGTCGCGTCCGGTGATGCCCAGGTCGAGAATCCCCTCGCCGATATAGGTGGCAATATCGCGCGGACGCAGGTAGTAGAACTCCACCCGGTTCTCGGAGTCGATAAGCGTCAGGTCTTTCAGGTCGTTGCGCTGCCGGTAACCCACCTCGCGCATCATCTGCGCAGCGCCCTCAGCGAGCGACCCCTTGTTCGGCAGCGCGATCTTCAGCATTCGTTCTTCGTCCACGGTCTCACTCACAGGTAGCGGTAGATGTCGTCGGTGGTCAGGCCGAGGGCCAGCATCATGACCTGCAGGTGATAGAGGAGCTGGCTGATCTCTTCCGCCGCCTGTTCCCTGCCCTGGTATTCAGCCGCCATCCACACTTCGGCGGCCTCCTCCACGATCTTCTTGCCGATGGCGTGAACCCCCGCGTCCAGCTGGGCGACCGTGCCAGAGCCCTCAGGCCGGGTCTGGGCCGTCGCCGTCAGCTGGGCGAAGAGTTCGTCAAAGGTCTTACTCACGCGGGTCAGCCTACAGATCAGACCCGCACCCCGAGCAGCGCGTCCACGGCGGTGAACATCTTGTCGATGGCCTCGGTATCGTCACCGTCGACCGCGAGGCTCGCCGCGACCCAGGCGTCCACGATGGCCAGGGCCCTCGGCGCGTCCAGGTCGGTCCGCATGGCGCGGCGCAGATCCGCGATAGATTCGTCGCTGCTGAGGGCCGCCGGGTCGTTACGGATGCTGCGCCACAGCCGCAGCCTCTCCTCCGCCCCGGCAAGGTCTTCGGCGCTCCATTCCCAGTCGCTGCGGTAGTGGTGGGCGAGGATCGCGAGCCGGATCGCCATCGGATCGGCGCCCCTGCTGCGCAGCCTGGAGACCAGTTCCAGGTTGCCCTTCGACTTGCTCATCTTTTCCCCATCGAGCGCGACCATGCCCGAGTGGACGCAGGCGCTGGCCAGCGGTAGCCCGGTGACGGCGGTCGCCTGGGCCGCGCACATCTCGTGGTGCGGGAAGACCAGATCGGACCCGCCGCCCTGCACATCGAAACAGGCCCCGAGGTGTTTCAGCGCGATCGCGGTGCATTCGATGTGCCAGCCGGGACGCCCCGGGCCTAGCGCGGAGTGCCACGCTGGCTCGTCGGGACGCTCATAGCGCCACAGCAGGCAGTCCAGCGGGTGCCTCTTGCCTGGACGTTCCGGGTCCCCGCCCCGCTCGGCGAAGATAGCGATAGCCTCCTCCTCGCCAAGGCGCGAAAGACCGCCAAAGCCTGGGGCGGCGGTCACGTCGAAGTACCAGTCGGGGTGTTCGGCGTCCTCAATCTGATAGACGAGCCCCGTGTCGCGGAGCCTGCCGATCAGCTCGGTGACACAAGCGATACATTCCACCGCCCCGATGTAGTGCTGTGGTGGGATCACCCGCAACGCCTCCATGTCGCTTCGGAACAGGTCGATCTGGCTGGAGGCGAGCTCCTCCCAGTCCTGTCCCGTCGCCTGAGCGCGCTCCAGGAGCGGGTCGTCGATATCGGTCACGTTCTGGGTGTAATTCACTTCTAGGCCGAGGTCACGCCAGGCCCGGTTGAGCAGGTCGAACGCCACATAGGTGTTGGCGTGCCCAAGGTGGGTGGCGTCGTATGGGGTGATTCCGCATACGTAAAGCCTGGCGACCCCGCCGCTGGGGTGGAGGTCGACGAGCCGCTGCGTCGCGGTGTCAAAAACGCTGACCGCCTGCGGAACAGCGGCGCTGGAGGAGGCCGCGAGGGGGACGTCGGGCGAGATCCACGAGTACATAGCTACACCGTAGCGGCTAGCGGCGCCGTTACCGGACGATAGCGGGCTTCCCACGCGGAAGCATCGGCGCGGGCAGCGACTCGCCGCCGTCCGGTCCCTTCATGGGCTGCGGCCCCGCGGGTCCTAGCGTGGCCGGTGCCCGTTCGACCGTGGGCAGATGTGCCCTTGCGAGTCCAGGGGCTGGGCGCACAGCGGGCAGGCGGGACGCCCCGAAGCGATCACTCGCTCGGCCCGCACCGCGAATTCCTGCGCTTGCTCCAGTGACATCCGCACCAGCAGCGTCGCCTCGGACAGGGCGTCATCGAACTCGACGATGACCCGTCCGCCCTCCCGCTCCCAGCTCAACCTGATCTCACCGGCCCGGAATCGGGGTTCCAGCGGCAGGTCGAGCGGCCCCAGATCCGCTGGTTGCTGGCACGGTCCCGGGACGGCATGGCCCAGTTCCTTCAGCCCGCTGAAGAGACGCCGTAGGAGGGTGCATAGCGTCTGGGCTTGGTTCTTCTCGATGATGATGCTGACTAGACGGCCGCCCTGGCGCACCTGCACAAAGAACGTGCGTTTGCCCGGCTCACCCACCGCGTCGATGACGAACCGTTCTGGCTGATCGAACAGAGGGGCCATGGGCCCAAATCTACCCCCGCGCTGGGCCTCCGGGCTGTGTCCCTGGCGTGCTTCTTTCGCGTCGTTTCTCGCCTCCGGCAGCGGGTGCCGACTGTCAGATCTTTGTCCCTCGGTCTAGTCTTGCCCTGCGATATCGAGTCGAATGGAGTACCCACATGGGGTGGATCGAGGCCATCGTCCTAGGCATTGTGCAGGGGCTGACGGAGTTCTTGCCGATCAGCTCAAGTGCACACCAGTCGATCGTCGGGCAGCTGTTCTTCGCCGGACGCGACCCGGGCGCGGCGTTCACCGCGGTAACCCAGCTCGGCACCGAGACCGCCGTCCTGGTGTATTTCGCCCGCGACATCTGGCGGATCATCAGCAAGTGGTCGCTGGCGCTCGTCGGGAAGCAGGAACGTGACGATCCCGATGTGCGGATGGGCTGGCTGGTCATCATCGGGTCGGTCCCGATCATCGTGCTGGGGTTGGCCTTCCAGGACGCGATCGATACCTCCCTGCGCAACCTGTGGATCACCGTCGGGATGCTGGCCGGGGTCGCGGTGATCCTGTGGCTCGCCGATCGCACCTCGGCGATGAACCGACGCGAACTCCGGGACCTCACGTGGCCGCACGGCATCCTGTTCGGCCTGGCGCAGTCGTGCGCCCTGATCCCCGGCGTGTCCCGTTCCGGGGCCACGATCTCGGCTGGCCTGTTCATGGGCTATTCCCGCCCCGCCGCCGCCCGCTATTCGTTCCTGCTGGCCATCCCCGCGGTGTTCGGGTCGGGTCTGTACAAGCTGAAGGACATCGGCGGCGATATCCATGTGGCCTGGGGTCCCACGATCGTCGCCACCGTCATCTCGTTCGTCGTGGGATATGCGGTCATCGCGTGGCTGCTGCGCTACGTCAGCCACCACAGCTTCTCGATCTTCGTGTGGTACCGGCTGGCGATCGCGGCGATCGTCGCGGTCTTGCTGCTCACCGGAGTGTTGCAGCCGCTCGGGGCCGCGAGCCCGTAGGCTCTAGCCGTGCAGCAGCGGACTCTGGGTGCCTCGGGGCTTCAGGTTTCTCGTCTCGGGTTGGGGACGATGACCTGGGGTCGGGACACCTCATGGCAGGACGCGAAAGCTCTGGCCCGCACCTTCGTGGAGGCCGGGGGGAACCTGATCGACACTGCCCCGGCCTACGGCGCCGGTGCGGCGGAGAAGATGCTCGGCAAGCTCATTCACACCGACCTCCGGCGTGAAGATGTGGTCATCGCGTCCAAGGGCGGGTTCGTGGTCCGGGACGGCAAACGGATGATCGACACCTCGCGCTCCGCGATGCTGGCGGATCTGGAGCAGACCTTGCGGCGCCTGCACACCGACCATGTCGACCTGTGGCAGGTGCACGCCTGGGGCGAAGCACCCATCGACGAGACGTTGTCGGCCATCGACGTCGCGGTGAGCCGGGGCATGGTGCGTTACGCGGGGGTCTCGAACTTCATCGGCTGGCAGACCGCGACGGCTGCGACCTGGCAGAAGGCGGTTCCCGGCCGGGTCCGGCTGGTGAGCGCGCAGGTCGAATATTCCCTGCTGGCCCGCCGGGCCGAGGTGGAGGTGGTTGGTGCCGCGCGCGCTCACGGGCTCGGAATCCTGGCGTGGTCGTCGCTGGGCCGCGGCGTCCTGACCGGCAAATATCGCAAGGGCACCCCGCGGGATTCCCGTGGGGCCGCGGATCACTTCGCTTGGTTCATCGAACCCTACCTGGAACCACGTTCCCGCGCGGTCGTCGAGGCCGTCGCGAAGGCTGCCGAGGGGCTCGACCTCACCCCGGCCCAGGTGGCGCTGTTGTGGGTGAGGGACGCACCACAGGTCAGTTCCGCGCTGATCGGTCCCCGCACCGCCGCCCAGTTGGCGTCCCTGCTGGAGGTCGAGGGGCAAAGCCTGCCGCGTCCCATCGTCTCCGCCCTCGACGACGTCTCGGGCGGCCCCAACACGCTTCGGGATGAGAATCAGCCATGAGCATGGTCGCCTGCACCGTCTTCGTCGCGGCACCGGGGAATGAGGCCGTCGTGATCCGGCTCATCAGGCAGCTGGCGGTCAAGGTCCGAAGGGACCCCGGCAACGTGGCCTTCGAGGTCTCCCAGCTCGACGAGAACCCCCGCAAGTTCATGGTCTATGAAAGCTACGCCGATCCCGCCAGCCTCAAGGCGCACACCACAGCGCCATACCGCACCGTGTTCAACGCCGCGCTGACCGAGCTGATCGAGCCCGGCTCCTACCACGTCGCACTGTTCACTCCGCTGTCCCGGTGACCCGGCGGAACAGGTGAGCTGCGGGCTTGTCCACCCCGGAAAAACGCGAAGTCCCGGGTATCCGCTAAGGGATGCCCCGGGACTTCACAGCGTGTCCGAGAGAGGACTTGAACCTCCATGCCCTATACGGGCACTAGCACCTCAAGCTAGCGCGTCTACCTATTCCGCCACCCGGACTGGTGCCTCCTGAGTCGCCTCAGAACGACTACGAACAATAGCAGGCTCTGCCGGGAAAGCGAAGTCGGGTTCTAGCCAGCGGGCCGCAGCAGACGCC
>JAUMWV010000002.1:17265-63788 GCA_030529455.1 Propionibacteriaceae bacterium
CCCCTTCCCCAGGGGCTCCAGCAAAGATCTCGCGTCCACCGCGGACGACACCAGCACCCTCACCACCCATGTCCTTTGACTCGGGGCTCCCAGATCAGGGAGCCTGCCCGGCAAACCGGGACCATCGGCCAAGGCCATCGCGACCGGCGTTGAGCTCCTTCGGAGCGCCTCCGGGGCAAAGCCGTCGGTTTAGGAAGTGCGTCGCTGTAACGTCCCGAGAGGACATTAGCCGGTTCTGGACGCCTCACAGGAGCTCACCAACCGCCCGGTACGCCCCCGCTCGCGGTGGGGCAGCGGCGCTGATTGAGGACCGCGGCCAGGATGTCTCCAATACCTCTCGCGCGCGGTGGGCAGCAGCCTCGAAGAGCCTCGCCGCCGTCGACGACGCGACCCGCGACGAGGTTGACCCAGTTTCTATCGCGATCGGACCGGCCTTGGCTTCGAGTTGGCGCCCGAACCAACCCCTTGGAGTTCGGTGAGACCTACGCTGTCACCAATCCCGCCGAGTACCGCCGCCGCGCCTGGGCGACCGGCCGAACCGCTCCTAGACCGAACGCGCCCGGTAATGACCTCAGCGGGGGCAAAGATGAGTAAGGCCCGTCGGGCCGTGAAGGCCGTCAGGGGACACGCATGAGCACAATCAACATCAGCACGTGGCATCGTCTGCTGATCGCCGCGGCCGTGCTGCTCTTCGCTGCGCAGTTCGTGACCGCTCTCATCCCAACCGACTTCGAAGTATTAGGGGCAGTGACGTGGGTGGAACAGTACCGCGTGTTCCTTCAGGTGAGCAATGAGCTTCGCCTCTTTGCGGCGCTCACACTGGCCGCCGCCCTCGTCACCTGGCACGGTTCAGCCCCCACGAGCGCACGCCGTGCGATTGGGTTCTCAGCGCTTGGGCTCGCCGTCGTCGTCGAATTGCTCATGGTCATTGCCGAAGGCAGGCTGGCCTACCCGATCCCGGGCCTGGACCTAGACGACACAACAGCGGCGTTGATGATCGCGATGAGCTACGGAGCATCGCATGCCGCAAACATCTTGTTCGCCGTGGCCGCGCTTGCCTTGATGCTGGACCCGCGTGCCGCCACCGGCGCATGGTTCAGTGTTGCGTCCATCCTCGTGGCAGGCGTTCAGATCGTTGCGAGCTTCCCGTGGATGCTGTCCGCAGGACTGCGTGTCGTGGCTGCGTTCGCATTGCTGGGATGGTTCGCCCTCATCGCCAGCGCTTCGCGACGAGTAGCCACCGGACCCAGCCAGCGCCGAGACACTCGTCCCACCTAACTAGGCACCTTGAGGCAGGCCCTATCCCGCGAGAGTGACCCTGCCCTCGAATGGTGTGGTTGCCGTCTCGGGTCCTCGAGGGCGCTACCTGGAAAGAAACAGCGCGACGCTGGTGAACCGGGTTCCTGCCCGCGCATCCCCGCCACGCCCGGGACTTGTCGGCGGAATCCTGACCATCCACCGCCGCGACCGGCCACTCCTGGGCCCGGCACAACGACGCCAGTTCCACGCACTAGTCCGCCACGTCTATACCGGGCCAGGCGGTGGCCTTGCTGAGATCCTGGCCCGCAGCACCACCCTCGGCTCTCCACGGGCAACAGAGGCATGACTGGACCGCTATCGCATCGCCGCTACCGGGCTGCCGAAAGACCTACCACCGGAAGCATGGGTGGGCCTGTTCAAGACAACGGGACCGTCAGCACCACGAGCGACGCTCGGACTGGTGCCTCCTGAGTCGTCTTAGAACGCCTACGGGCGGTTAGGCTCTGCCGGGAAAGCGAAGTCGGGTTCTAGCCAGCGGGCCGCAGCAGACGCCACCGCCCGTCGTCGGTGGCACTCACCAACCCCTTCACCTCGAGTTCGCCGAGGGTCGCCAGACAGGCCGGAAGGTCCAGCCCGGTCAGCAGGGCGATCTCCCCCGCGCTCCGGGTTCCCCGACCTGGCAGACACTCCCTCACCGCGAGTTCGCTGGGCGACAACCCATCCAACGGACGCTCCTGCCCACCCACCGGCAACCGCGGCCCCTTCCCCAGGGGCTCCAGCAAAGATCTCGCGTCCACCGCGGACGACACCAGCGTCGCCTCGCCATCGCGGATCAGCCGGTGTGGGGTGACGGAGTTCGCGGACGTGATGGGGCCGGGCACCGCCATGACGATCCGGCCGAGGCCCGCGGCCCAGGTCGCGGTGTTGCGGGCCCCTGACCGGGCGGAGGCCTCGACCACGATGGTTCCCGCGCTCAACGCCGCGATGATCCGGTTGCGGGCCAGGAAGCCCGATCTGGTGGGGTGCGCCCCGGGAGGCAACTCCGAGACCAACAGGCCAGAGGCAGCGACCCGGTCAAGTACCCCCGTGTTGCCCCGCGGATACCGCTGGTCCAGCCCGTTGGCGAGCACCGCGATCGTGGGTCCGTCGGCCGCCAGGGCGGACTTGTGCGCCTGCAGATCGATGCCGTACGCGCCACCCGAGACCACCGTCCACCCCTCCACCGCGAGGTCGTAGGCCAGGTCGGCGGCGGCCATGTCCCCGTAGCTGGTGGAGGCTCGCGACCCGACCACCGCCACCGCCCGGTCGCACCATTCGCGAAGAGAACCCTGTCCGCACACCCACAGCCCGAACGGCGCGCCCGCCATCCCCCCGACGGGCTCGATCGTGTCCAGCCCAGCGAGACCGTCCGGCCAGTCGTCGTCGCCCGGTATCACGAACCGTAGGCCGTAGCGTCTGCTCTCCGCGGCAAGCGCATCGACCCGCACCTGCCCGGCGCGCCGCCCAAACCGTGTGTCGCGAGCCGACCTGAGCGCCTCCCAGATCTCAACCGCCCCATGGGCGGCGACGAGGGCCGACAAACCGGCGTGGGCCTGGGCCTGGATGGCGCACAGCCCCGCCCGGGCCCGGCGTTCAGGCGTCCATGTCATGCTGCCTCCTGCCCTTGCCCGAACCGCATCGCTAGGGCCAGATGTAGCTGTTCCCGGGACACCCGGTCACGGCCGGCCAGGTCCGCCAGCGTCCACGCGACCCGGAGAACCTTGTCGACGCCGCGGGCGCTCAACCGTCCCCGGCGCACCGCCTCGTCGAGCAGTTCGGCCCCCTCGGGAGCGGGCAGCTGCCTTCTCAGGTACCCACCTGATACCTCGCCGTTGGTCAGCCACCCGGAGCCGCTCAGCCGCCGCAGCTGCCGCTTCCTCGCCTCCAGAACCCGGTCGGCGACGACCGCCGTGGTCTCGGCATTGGTCTTGGACATCGCGAGCAGGCTCCGGCGGATCGGGTTCAACCGCTGCCGGATGTCGACCCGGTCCAGAATCGGTCCACTGATCCGCTCCCCGTAGCGGCGCACCGCCATCGGCGCGCACCGGCACTCGGCACCTGGGGTGCCCGCGTTGCCGCAGGGGCACGGGTTCGCGGCGAGCACCAGCTGAAAGCGGGCGGGGTACCTCGCCTCGGCGTGCGCCCTGCTGATCGTCACCCAGCCCGATTCCAGCGGGGTGCGCAGGGCATCCAGCGCCCGGAACCCGAACTCGGGAGCCTCGTCGAGGAACAACACTCCGCGGTGGGCGAGGCTGATGGCGCCGGGCCGGATGAACCGGGCACCTCCGCCGACCAGGCTGACCAGCGAGGCCGAATGGTGTGGGTCGGCGAACGGAGGCCTGGTCAGGAGCCCACCGTTGAGGTCGCGCCCGGCGAGGGAGTGCACCGCCGACACCTCGATCGCTTCGGCCGCTGAGAGTTCGGGCAGGAGCCACGGCAGCCTCGCCGCCAGCATCGTCTTGCCCACTCCCGGCGGGCCGCTGAACAGCAGATGGTGGCGTCCGGCTGCCGCGACCTCCAGCGCCCAGCGTCCCTCGGGCTGCCCGACCACGTCGGCCAGGTCGAGCGCCGAGGGCTCGGGCCCCGTCCTATCCGGCGGCATCGGCTCATGGTCCACGCACCCGCCCCGCAGCACCTCGGCAAGTTCCTGCAGGGTCGCGACGCCCCAGATCCGCAGACCCTCGACGAGGCTCGCCTCGCCGACCTGGGAGGCTGGCACGATCGCGCTTTCCATCCCTGCCCGTGCGGCCGCGAGCAGACCGGGGAGAATCCCCCGCACCTCGCGGACGCGGCCGTCCAGCCCGACCTCACCCATCAGCAGCGTCGAACCCAGCAGATCCCTTGGTACCTGGCCGCTCACCGCCAGTAGCGCAGCGATCATGCCCAGGTCGTAGTGGGAACCGCTTTTCGGCAGCGTCGCGGGGATCAGGTTGAAGGTAACGAGCTGCGCTGGCCAGGCCAGAGCCGAGCTGGTGACGGCCGCCTTGCAGCGTTCCTTCGCCTCGCTGAGTGAGGCGTCCGGCAGGCCGACCACCACAGTTCTTGGCAGCCCGCCGCCGATCGCCGCCTCGATCTCGACCAGACTGCCCTCCAGCCCGAGCAGCGCCACGGACCAGGCCGAGGCGCTCACGATCCAATACCTTTCACGTGGTGAATCCGGGGCCGCTGGCCACGCGCCACGATCACACCGATCGCATCCAGCCGCACCTGAGGGGCTCCCTCCCCGTGCTCGGCCAGCCACAGCCCCGCGAGCTGGCGAAGCCGCCGGGCCTTGGCGTAGGTGATCGCCTCAAGCGGGTCTCCATAGCCGGTCCCCGCGCGACACTTCACTTCAACGAAGACCACCGTTCCCTCGGGGTCGGCTGCCACGATGTCGATCTCACCGGTTCGACAGCGCCAGTTCCGTTCGATGACCACCCAGCCCTGACTGAGCAGATGGTCGACGGCCAGGTCCTCTCCGCGAGCGCCGAGCGTGCGATGCGCTCGCCTCTCCTGTGTCCTCATGATTACCTCCGCCCTTCATTAGGGGCGGCTGGAGAACCCGTTCCGTCCGTATCCACAGGTTCTGTTTGGCGGCTGCGCGTTATCCACAGATTCCCGAGTCGTGGGGAACTGACCGGTAGTCCGTGTCAGGATGAGGCGATAGCGAGCACGGTTGGTTTGCCTTGGAGAATGCCATGCCTACTGAACTAGCGGCGACCCCTTGTCCCCACGGGACAGAGGCCATCAGCGCCACGGCGATGGGAGCGCCCTGCGCTTCCTCGGCCGTTGGCGACGTCAGGCGCGTCAGCGACGAGCGCGGCCTGTCCAGCAGCGTCCAGCTCAGCCTGCTGTTCCCCACCTTCCTGTTGCTGTTCTTCCTCGCTCTGCAGTGGAGCCTGTACTACTGGGCCTCTACCACCGCGTTGGCAGCAGCCCAAGATGGGGCCCGCGCGGCTGCCGCCTACGGTTCAACCCTGAGAGATGGGATCGCCGCGGCTGAAGCCGCCCTGACCACCGATGCGCTCCAGAACTCACGGGTCACCGGCGAGAGGGGAACGACGACGACCACCATCACGGTCACGGGGCGGTCGAAGGCGCTCTTCCCCGGGTGGGCGCCCGAGATCACCCAGACCGCGAGCCTGCCCACCGAACGCATCACGCGTAAGTGAAACCAGCTCCCGAGCGTGGGCTGGCTGCTCGCAGGTAGCTAGCCCATCACGTGGCCGGACGCCGATGGCTCGCCCCGTTGCGCTACCTGGTCCGCGTCCTCAGCCAGGTCTGCGTCGTGACCACGAAACCATGCGCGGCCCTACCGATGCGGGAAAGCCTGCGAACTCGCCGGGCCCAGTGGTCCCCAGCCGCATTCCGGGAGCGGTCGCAGGAGTTTTCCACAGCTTCACGGTCACCGGCGGTTCCGGGGTGCTGCTCCCACACGATGAGGACATGCGCACCATCATCACCATCGCCATCGCTGCACTCATGCTGATATCTGGGACGGCCAGCGCGAACGCCAACAACATTCCGGACCTGATCCCGCCGGTTCCGGGGGCCCCGACCCGTGGTTTCAGCGTCGGCGAACGGAACTGGGATCGGGGACATCGAGGCGTCGACCTCGCCGCCGAGGTGGGCACTCCGGTCCGGGCGGCCGCGTCCGGCACCGTCCGCTACGCCGGTTCCCTGGCAGGCCGAGGCGTGGTGTCCCTTGAACACGGGGCGTGGCGCACAACCTACGAACCCCTGGTCCCGAATGTCTCAGCGGGCGCGTCGGTGAGGGCTGGTGACGTGATCGGCCATCTCGTCGCAGGTCATCCTGGCTGCTCTGCCCCGGCTTGCCTGCACTGGGGGCTCACCAACGGTGAGGCCTATCGCGACCCCCTGAGCCACGTGCGGACGACGCCGGTCCGGCTGCTGCCGACCGGCACGGCGATCCCAGCCACGCCGCCCAGGCCGACCCATGGGCGTCAGGGGTCCTTGCTGACCTGGCCCGCGCAGGGGAACGCCGGTTCGCCTTTCGGCATGCGGCTGCACCCCATCCTGGGGTACTGGCGGATGCACTGGGGCGTGGACATCGGCGCCGCATGCGGAACGCCGCTCTACGCGGCGGGCAACGGGAAGGTGAGCGCGCGGCGCTACAGCGACGGCTACGGCCACTACCTCGCCATCGACCTCGGCACGGTCAACGGCGCACGATTGGTAGTGGGTTACGCCCACGCCCAGCACTACATCGTGAGCGTCGGCGATTCCGTGACAGCGGGTCAGGTGGTCGGCTACGTCGGGACCACGGGGTTGTCCACCGGCTGCCACCTCCACCTGGAGCTGAGCGAGAACGGCCGCAAGGTCGATCCCATGACCTGGTTTTGACACCGGTCAGGCGCCCGGTTGCCACTTGGCGCTTGGCAGACGGCCGATTCCCGGTCGGTGCCGTCAGTCGGGAGGCACCCGCCCAAGGTGGCCGGTCCCGGGCCACTCCGGGCGCCCGGTCCCCGCCAGGCGCTGCCGCCCGCGAGGCCTGATAGAACTAACCCATGCGCGACAGAAGCCTCGCCCGGGCACGCTTGGTTTCCCAAGGCCTACCCTGCCCCGGATACGCGACCCCTCACCAGGCGGTGGCCTCGTTCGGGGCGATGCAGGGTCAGGATCTTCCGGGCGTCGTGGCGTCCGCCACGTTGCGGGTTTCGGGCGGGGTGGCTACCGAAGTGCTGCACGCGTTCGACCGCGGCGAGCTCGTCCGCGGTTACCCCATGCGCGGGACGGTCTTTCTGACCGCGGCGGAAGACCTCGCCTGGATGAGCCAGCTCTGCGCGGGACAGGCGATCCAGGCGGCGAGGCGACGCCGGGACCAACTCGGCCTCGACGAACGCCAGGTGGAGCGCGCCAGCTCGGTTGCTCGCTCCGCGTTGGACCAGCGGCTGGGCAGGATCAGCCGCGCGGACCTCTACTCCGCCTGGCAGGAGGCGGGCCTGTCCACCGGCGAGGGGCGGGGATACCATCTGCTGTATCACCTGATCGCCACGGTTGGCCTGTGCTACGGCCCCTGGAATGGCGCCGAGCAGGACATCGTCGCAGCGCCATCCTGGCTTCCTGCGGGATCGACGCTCGAAGCACGGTTCAACGGTGATCGCATCGCCGCGACCGCCGAGCTTCTGCGCCGCTACCTCACCAGCCGGGGACCAGCCACGCTCCGGGACTTCGCCTGGTGGACCAAGCTTCCCTTGCGTGAGATCCGCGCTGCCCTCGCTACCATCAGCGCCGAGGTCGAACTCGCCGATCCTTTCAGCAAACAGCCGGGAGCCGAGCCCCGCTATCAGCGGCCCGGGCTGTCCGATGAGGTTTCGGCCCTCGTCAAGGAAGCCGCCCGGCCCCTGTTACTGCCCGGTTTCGACGAGTTCATCCTCGGCTATCCCGACCGCCTGTTCGCGATGTCGGAGAAAGTGCACCAGCGCCTGGTTCCCGGCAACAACGGCGTGTTCCAGCGTTCTGTCGTCATCGGTGGCGAGGTGCGGGCGCTCTGGCGTCGGCTCGGTCAACCGCATCGGCGACAACTCGCTGTGGAGGCGCCCGAGCGTCCGCTGTCTAAGGCCCATACCGCCGCGGTGGAGAGGCTATTCACCCGTTTCCCCTTCGTCGCCGCGTGAGTGCAGTATCTCCGCGGCACCCGAGGGCGTGGTGCCGTCGCCAGGCGGCTTGCCCTACCGTGGTTGCGCTCCCGCCGAGCCACATGCGAGCGATCGGCACCCACTGATGCCGCCGCTACGGCCGCCTCGCCCATGAAACCGCAGGAGCGCGTGGGCTGTTGAACGGTCGTGGTCGTGGCCTCGGGCCTCGCCCATCGGAACGTAGGAACACGGGTCCTCCGTGGGTGCTGGATGGGCGATGTCGGCGAGCGCGGTTCCACGTCCGAAAAGGGTCTGGGTCCGCGGCCGACCCCAGGCGGTGTTTCCTCACGGTACGCCCCGCTGCCGTTCGGGCCGGGCGTCCCGACGGACGCTCATCCCGGATGTGAGCAGGTGCGCCCCGCGACCATAAGGGCCCGGGGCGAGGGTGAATGTCACTGGGTCTGTCCGATCAGGCGTGTTTCGCAACAATCAAGGCCCCAGGCACCCCACTGTTCCTGGAGGGGGTGAGGAAGTGTGCCCGCGGTCAAGCGCCCGGGGACGAAAGCGGCAAGGGCGACGAGCAGGGCTGAGCGCGGTCCCGCGGCGACAGACGGCCGGGGAGCGGCTGGCGCGCCCTACTCTTCCCGTTAGGGGTCGCCCCGCGGCGACAGCGGCCCGGCTTCGCATCTCGTGTGACACCTAGCTTTTCCCTGGGACGCCCCGCGGCGACAGGAGCCGGGCGATCAAGGTCGCAGGCCCAAGAGCAGGACACCCCGCCGACACCGGGGCCCGCCGGTGGGGCTGGTGTGGGATGACCACCGACCCGGGATGCCCTGCGGCCACAAGGGCCGGGACCGCGATGCCTGGCTTGATGAGGTTACGGGCGAGACACCCCGCGGCCGCAGGAGCCCGGGGCTGAGCGGTCTCCGCGAGGGTCACAATCTCAAGAAGCCTGCGGCCACAAGGGTCCGGGCTCTCTGCGGTTCTCCTTCGCCCGGCCGCACGCTGCGCCCGCGACCACAGGGCACCGGGGTTGTGCTGGGTATCGGCTGATGGGTTCGATGGTGCCCTTGGCCCGGTGGTTCCCCGCCAGTTCCGGGGTTCGTCCCTGGCGTTGGCGATTCGTGCCGGGTGCAACCCGACGCCTATCCAGAGGTCTCGGGTGGGCTAGGCGCGGAGGCGTCCAGGCTGGGAGCTAACTCACCACCCGTGTTCTCTCCAGCCCGGCCAGGCTTCGCCGCCCCGCTAGGCCCTGGGGTGTGCCTGCCGGTAGGCGGCCCGCAGCCGCTCCCCGGTGACGTGGGTGTAGATCTGGGTCGTGGCGACCGAGATATGCCCCAGCATCTCCTGCACACTGCGCAGGTCGGCTCCGCCCTCCAGCAGATGGGTCGCCATGGCGTGGCGGAGCCCGTGCGGACCGACGTTCGGCGCGTCCGGTACCGCGAGCAGCCGCCGGTGCACCATCCGGCGCACCACCCGCTGATCGACACGACCGCCCCGGGCACCGAGGAACAGCGCGTCCCCCGAGGTCTGCGTGCTGAATGCTGTCCGGTGGGCCAGCCAGGCCCGCAGCGCCCGGAGCGCGGGGGCACCGAGCGGCGCCTTCCGCTCCTTGCCGCCCTTGCCGAGGACGCGCACTAGGCCGCGGTCCCAGTCGATATCGCCGAGGTTGAGGGCGCACAGCTCGCCCACCCGGATGCCCGACGAGTAAAGGGTCTCCAGGATCGCCAAGTCCCGGTAGTCCGTGGGGTCTCCCGACTCGGCGGACGCCGCAGCGACAGCGTCCAGCAGGGTCGTGGCTGCCGAGGGACTCACATCGACGGGAAGCCGCCTCGGCGCCTTCGGCGAACGCAGCCGTGCCGCCGGGTTGTGCGCCAGCAGACCGTCCTCGTGCGCCCAGGAGAAGAACCCCCGCACCGCGGCGACCCGTCGCTGCAAGGTTGCGGCGGAGATCCCCTCGTCCTTCATCTGAGCCGCCCACGCCCTGAGGTTGCTCAGCGTCACCCCAGCCGGTGTCGTCTCGTTCTCGCTCAGGAAACCGGCCAGGCTGGCCAGGTCAGTCTCGTAGGCCCGCACGGTGTGCCGAGACAGCCCCCTGCCATCCCGCAGGTGTGCTGCGTAATCAGCGATGAGTCCCCGCCAGGCCTCCGGCATCTCCACGTGCCCAGCGTGCCACGCCCCCACGCAGTTGACCGGTCCGGCGCGCTCGGGTAAGAAATCTTCCATGACCGGCGACGACCTCACTACCGGCGGCACTGTCCGCCCGATCACCCGCTGGGGCACCCCAGTCATGCACGCCCCGACCGCTCCGGTGACCGAGTACGGCACCGAGTTGCACACGCTGATCCGCGACATGTTCGCGACGATGCGTGCCGCCGAGGGCGTGGGACTGGCCGCCACCCAGGTCGGGGTGGGCCTATCGGTGTTCGTCTACGAGTGCCCCGATGCCGATCACCGGGTGCAGCTGGGTGTGGTGTGCAATCCCGAGGTGACGCTGCCGGAGGGCCGGGATCGGCACCTCGACAACAGCGAGGAGGGGTGCCTGTCGTGGCCCGGCGGCTACCAGGCCGTCGCGCGTCCCGATGAGGCGGTCTGCCGCGGATTCGACGCTTTCGGCCAGCCCGTCGAGGTCCGGGGAACCGGGCTGCTGGCGCGTTGCCTCCAGCACGAGACCGACCACCTGAACGGGATGGTCTTCGGCGACCGGTTGAGCGGACGCGCCCGCCGCAAGCTCAACCAGCAGGTCGAGGCTGTGGCGTACCGCTACCCTGAGGATTGGCCCGTGCACCCGAAGTCCCTGGCCCGGCCTGCCCAGTGATCCTCAGGCGAGCGCGTAACAGGCGACTGCGGCCGCAGCGGCGACGTTGAGGGAGTCCACGCCCGCGTGCATGGGTATCTGGACCGCGATATCCGCTTCGTTCAGCCACGCCGAAGACAGGCCCGACCCCTCGGTTCCCATGAGCAGGGCGAGCTTCTCGGGGGCCCGGACCTGGGGCAAGGCGACGGCGTCGTGGGTCAGTGCCATCGCAGCGAGGGCGAAACCGGACGCGCGAAGCCGCGCTAGGTCGGCCGCGGCGTCGCTCATCCGCACCCAGGGGATCGAGAACACCGTCCCCATGGAGGTCTTGATCGCGCGGCGGTAGAGGGGGTCGGCCGCCCGCGGCGCCAGCACGACCCCATCCCACCCGAGCCCCGCGGCGCAGCGGATGATGGCGCCCACGTTGGTGTGATCGACGATGTCCTCGCAGACGACCAACCGCCGAGACCCGAGCACTCGCTCGAGCGGGGTCGGCGCGGGCCGGTGAAAGGACGCGAGGGCGCCCCTATGGACATGGAAGCCGGTCACCTGCTCGGCGAGCGCCTCCGTGACGACGTAGACCGGCACCTCGGGCCACGCCTCAACCACCCGGGCCAGGCCGGCCAGCCAGCGTTCGGCGAGCAGGAAGGAACGCGGCCGACACCCCGCGTCCGCGGCCCGGTGGATGATCTGGGCGCCCTCGGCGATGAACAGCCCACCCTCGACTTCAAGGGACTGGCGCAACTGCACGTCGCGAAGGTCCCGGTAGTCCCGGAGCCTGGGATCGGTGGGGTCGTCGACGCGGATCAGCACACCCCGACCCTATCGAAGCCGCACCCGGGGCGGATTATCCACAGGGCATTCGGATTGGTCCGCCGGGTGGGACAGTTCGGTATACGGCGTGCGAGTCATGCCGATGAACGTGCTTTGGACGGTGGAGCGTCGTTGGCGCCGGGGTTCTCACACCGAAACACGTCGCAGAGGCGCCCCTCTTGACCAGACGCGGTCAATCCGAATTGGCCTGACGATGTGCATTCAGGAATGCGTATAGCCGAGGTGCCCGAGGCTCACGCTGGCGACAAGGTCGCGGTGTTGCCGCCACCGTTCGCGATCCCCGCGGTGGCGCCCCAGAACGAACAGGCGATGGTCCGGCTCGAAGAGGCCACGGGTCTCGTGCAGCGCTGAGGACGTAGCCCTCGGCTGGCGTCCAGTATCGTCGCGGGGTGCCCTCGCAAAACCAGAGCGTATGCCTATGCCTCTTGCCATGGGCGATCCAATCCAGCCCTGGGCCATCGACCGGAGTGGCGCCGGACAACACGGCACCATCCCCTCGGACTCACCGCCTCCGCGACCCTCACCGTCGGCGAACTACACGTCGTCAACACCAACCCGCGCCGCATTCCCCACCGCTAACCCGCCGCCGGGCGCTCACCTCCCACCCAGGAGGCTGACCGCCGCGTCCCGGCCCGCCCGACCGGCTGACCAGCCCAGGCACTCCGGCGGACAGATCGCGGTCTCGTCTTCGATCCCGGTCAGCAGCCGAGGGCACGGCCCGAGGCCAGTTGCCCGCCCCGGCGGACGTGGCCGGATTCCTGAACCAGACGACGGCCCTGGCGTGCCGTTGGCAGCGGGAGCGCGGATAGACTCACCTGCGATGTCACGACTAAAGATCGACCGGTTCACCGTTCTCATCCTCGCGGCGGTGCTCGTCGCCGCCATCCTCCCCGTCCACGGGTGGGGCGCGACCGCGCTGTCGTGGGCGACGAAGGTCGGCATCTTCGTGCTGTTCTTCCTCTACGGGGCGCGGCTGAGCCCCCAGGAGGCCCTGGCGGGGCTGCGCCACTGGCGACTCCACGCCGTCATCCTGGCGTTCACCTTCGTGTTGTTTCCGGTGCTCGGGCTGGCGCTGTCGCTGGCCTCACCCGCGCTGATCTCCCCCGGCCTGTACGCCGGGGTGCTGTTTCTTTGCCTGGTTCCCTCGACGGTGCAGTCGTCGGTGACGTTCACCTCGATCGCCCGCGGCAATATCGCCGGGGCGATCGTCAGCGCCTCCGCGTCCAACCTCCTCGGCGTGGTGGTCACACCGCTGCTGGCGGTGGCGCTGATGTCGACCACCGGCACCGCCACGATCAACCCCCGCTCCATCCTCGACATCGTGGTGCAACTGCTGCTGCCCTTCGTCCTCGGCCAGCTCAGTCGGCCCTGGAGCGCGGCATGGGTCGGACGCCATAAGGGCGCCCTCAAGTGGTTCGACCAGGGCGTCATCGTGGCCGTGGTCTACGCCGCGTTCTCCGCCGGGATGAGGGAGGGCATCTGGGCCCAGGTCGGCTGGGCAGACCTGGTGTGGCTGTGCGTGATCTGCATCGCCGTGCTGGCGCTCATGCTCTGGCTGACCCACCTCACCGCGCTCGTGCTCGGCTTCGGCCGCGACGACCGGATCGCCATCCAGTTCTGCGGGACGAAAAAGTCCCTCGCGACCGGGGTCCCCATCGCCAGCGTGCTATTCGCCGGTCAGCCCATCGGACTCATCGTGTTGCCCCTGATGGTCTTCCACCAGCTGCAGCTCCTGGCGTGTGCCGCCCTGGCCAGCCGCTACGCCGCCCAGCCCGACACCCCCGAAGGCGCTCAGCGCTGACTCACCTGGCCCGGGCGCCCCAGCGCCCACCCCGTTCGGCGATCTCCAGGTCGAGATCGAAGGTGTAGCTCAGCGCCTCGTTGGTCAGCACGTCCCGCACCGGCCCGGCGGTGACCACGCGTCCCGACTTGAGCAGCAGGGCATGCGTGATGCCCGGCGGGATCTCCTCGACGTGGTGGGTGACGAGCACCGTGGCCGGGGCGGCCTCGTCCAGGCACAGCGCCGCCATCGTCGCGACGAGCGCCTCTCGCCCGGCCAGGTCGAGCCCGGCGGCGGGTTCGTCCATGAGCAGCAGCTCCGGGTCGCTCATGAGCGCCCTGGCGATCTGGACGCGCTTGCGTTCGCCCTCGCTCAGGGTGCCGAAGGTCCGCTGCGCGAGGTGGTCCACCCTCAGCCTGGCCAGCAGGTGCTCAGCCCGGGAGTAGTCGGCGGCTTCGTAGTCCTCGCGCCACCTGCCCAGCACCGCGTAAGCGGCCGACAGCACCACGTCGCGAACCGACTCCTGCTTCGGTATCCGCTCAGCGATCGCGGAGCTGGTCAGCCCGATGCGGGGACGCAGTTCGAACACGTCCACCGTGCCAAGGATCTCGCCTAGCAGGCTGACCACCCCACGAGTCGGATACAGCTGGCCACCGAGCACCTGCAGCAGCGTCGTCTTCCCGGCGCCGTTGGGGCCGATCACCACCCAGCGGTCGGACTCGTCAACGACCCAGTCGACCTCGTCGAGCAGCACCGCCCGGCCGCGCTGCACCCGAACGCCAGCAAGTTCCACCACCGCAGCCATGGATTCAACCTATCGGGTGGTCAGGCTCCCGTGGAGTGCAACCCGCCGTCGACGTGGATCATCTCGCCGGTGGTCGCCGGGAACCAGTCGCTGAGCAGCGCCACGACCGCCTTGGCGCTCGGACGCGCGTCGGTCGGGTCCCAGCCCAGCGGGGCCCGCTCGCTCCACACATCGTTGAACTGGCTCGCACCGGGGATCGCCTTCTTAGCGATGGTGTCGATCGGTCCAGCCGCGACCATGTTGACCCGGACGCCGTCGGGTCCCAGATAGCGGGCGAGGTAGCGTCCGGTCGATTCGAGGGCGGCCTTCGCCACCCCCATCCAGTCATAGGACGGCCACGACACCCGGGCATCGAAGGTCAACCCGACCACCGACGACTTCTCGGCCAGCATCGGCTTGAGTGCCATGGTCAGGCTCTTGAGCGAATAGGCGCTGGTGTGCAACGCCGTGGCGACATCGTCCCACCCGGTCGACAGGAAGTTGCCGCCGAGCGCGGTGTCGGGTTTGGCGAAAGCGATGGAGTGGACGATGCCATCCAGTCTCTCGACGTGTTCGGCCAGTTGCCCCGGCAGCGCCGCGATACTGTCGGCGTCGGTGACATCGAGTTCCAGCACCGGCGGGGCCGGGTCCAGCCGGGCGGCGACCCGGCGGGTCAGCGAGGCCGCCCGCGGAATGTTACTGATGACGACCCTGGCGCCCTCCTCCTGGGCGATCTCGGCCACCGAGTAGGCGATCGAGGTGTGCATGGTCACGCCAGTGACCAGGATGTTCTTTCCTTCGAGAAGTCCCATGGGAGTCCTTTCCCCTCAGTGGCCCATGCCCATGCCGCCGTCGACCGGGATCACGGCGCCGGTGATATAGCCCGCCCCGTCGCCTGCCAGGAACTGGCACGCCGCGGCGATGTCGGCCGTGCTGCCCAGCCGCCCCGCGGGAATCCTTGCCTTGTAGTCCTTCACCAGGTCGTCGCTGAGCACGGCCGTCATGTCGGTCTCGATGAAACCGGGAGCGACAACGTTGCAGGTGATGTTGCGCGAACCGAGCTCGCGCGAGAGGCTGCGGGCCATCCCAACCAGCGCCGCCTTGCTGGCCGCATAGTTGATCTGCCCCGGCGAGCCCAGCAGCCCGACGACCGACGAGATCAGCACGATCCGGCCGAACCGGGCCCGCATCATCGGGCGGGACGCACGCCGCACGACCCGGAAGGTACCGGTGAGGTTGGTGTCAATGACCGCGTCCCAGTCCTCGTCGCTCATCCTCATGAGCAGGGTGTCCTTAGTGATCCCGGCGTTGGCGATCAGCACCTCCACCTGGCCAAGCTCGGCCTCGACCCGCTCGAAAGCGGCGTCCACCTGGGCCTGGTCAGTGATGTCGCACTGCACTCCGAGGACGCCCTCGGGCACATCACCGGAACGGTAGGTGGCCGCCACCTTGTGTCCGGCCTCGGCGAAGGCGGCGGCGATGGCCCGGCCGATCCCCCTGGAACCACCGGTCACGAGAACTACTCGAGAAGTTTCAGTCACGAGGTGAAACCTACCCGAGTTCACGAGCCTATGCTTACCCTATGCCTCTACAGCCGGTGTTGATCACGGGCGCAACGCCCGGTCGGACGCTCGATGTCAACACGCGCCAGAAGCGTTACCTCATCACGATGGGCATCAGGGTCGCGTGTTTCCTGCTGATGTTCGTGCTGCCCGGGGCGTGGATGTGGGTCGCCCTGGCCGGTGCTGCCTTCCTGCCCGCGATCGCGGTGCTGTTCGCCAACAACTCCGAGCACCGCCCGCCGCCCGTCGCCCCCGAGGACGCCGGTGTGCCCCGCCTCGCGCTGAGTGGGCCGAATACGATCCCGGGCGAGATCGACGACTAGGCTGGAGCCGATGAAGAAACTCGTCTTGCGCTGGGTCGGCCTGTTCGTCTTCGTCGCGGTGCTGGCGGTCCTGTTCGTCAACCTTGGCGAGTGGCAGCTCAACCGTCTCGATAGCCGCAAGGCCAGGAATGCACACGTGCTGGAAAACCAGGCCCACGAGGTGCAGCCCTACCAGCAGGTGATGAACCGCGCTATCGAGACCGACGACGAGTGGCTCCGGGTGTCGCTGCGGGGAACCTTCGACGGCGCCCACCAGGTGCTCGTCCGCTACCGCTCCTATGCGGGCCAGACAGGTTCCGAGCTCGTCACCCCATTCCAGACCGAACAGGGCCAGTGGGTCGTCGTCGACCGGGGTTTCATCGCCCGCCAGCCGGGACAGCTGGACCCCGAGACGCTGCCCGCGCCCCCGCCGGGGGTCGTGGACCTGGTGGGCTATGTGCGCAAGACCGAACAGGGCAAACCCCAGGCGACCGATCCGGTGGAGGGCAAGGCTCGGCTGATCAACCCGCCCGCACTGTCGGCCGCTCTCGGGCGGGACTTCGTCGATGGCTACGTCAGCCTCATCGAGGTGACCCCGGGGCAAGGCGGCGGGCTGGAGGCCATGGCGCCCCCGGCGCTCGATGAGGGGCCGCACTTCTGGTACGCGGTGCAGTGGTTCTGTTTCACGCTCATCGCGCTCGGCGGTTTCGTGGTGCTGGTCCGCGCCGATCTGCGTGACCGCAAGAAACGCCTCGCCCGCCAGGCCGCCGCGGCACGGGCGCCAGGCGACGCCCCCGAGGCGCCGTGAGTATCGGGCTGGTCACCTCCTGGCTGGCGTGCCCGGTCTGCGGTGGCGGGCTGAGCCTGGCCGAGCGGACACTGCGCTGCCAGGCGAGGCACTCCTTCGACATCGCCAAACAGGGTTACGTGAACCTCTCCCAGAAGGCCGCACCACCCAACGCCGACACCCCGGCCATGGTCGCGGCCAGGCAGCGGTTCCTCGCCGGAGGGCACTTCGGCCCGCTGGCCCAGGCCCTAGCCAGCCGCCTGCGAAGGTCCCGCCGCATCCTCGACGTGGGGGCCGGATGCGGCTACTACCTCGCCGCGGCGCTGGACGCCAACCCGGAGGCCGTGGGGCTCGCCACCGACGTCTCCCCCGCCGCCTGCCGGGCCGCCTGCCGCGCCCATGGCCGTGCGGCCGCGATCGTCGCCGACACCTGGGCGGGTCTGCCGCTGCGTCCCGGCAGCGTCGACGCGTTGCTGTGCGTGTTCGCTCCCCGCAACCCGGACGAGTTCTGGCGGGTGCTGAGCCCCGGCGGCCTGCTCGTGGTGGCCACCCCGACGGGCGACCATCTTGCGGAGCTGCGGCGTGATTTAGGGCTCCTCGGCATCGACCCGGACAAAACCGCTGAACTGAAAAAGCGTCTGGCCGCCTTCACCCCGGTGGGACGCCACCCGCTGCGCTGGACCATGGCTCTCTCGCCCCAGGAGGTCACCGATGCCATCGCGATGGGCCCCAACGCCTTCCACCAGGACGCCGCCTCGCTGACCGTGGGTCTACCCGGCACCACCCAGGCCACCGGTTCGGTGGAGGTGCAGATCTTCCGGAAACCCGCCTCCCCGGTCTGACCTCACCCCTCGCGGCCGGTCTGGGCGCCGCCGGTCGTGTAGTAGATTCTCCCCGGCCAACCGGGAGGAACAAGCATGGCAACACCACTGCGGCAGCGGATCGGGGGCTGGGTCGACTCCGACCCGGTCCAGCGCTTCGTGCTCACGATCATCGTCGTCAACGCGATTACGCTCGGCCTGGAAACCTCACCGTGGGTCATGTCGTCCTACGGCACCGCGCTGCACTGGCTGGACACCGCCGCACTGGTGATCTTCGTGGTGGAGATCGGGCTCAAGCTGGTCGCCCACGGCTGGCGGTTCTTCGCCGACCCGTGGAACCTCTTCGACTTCCTCGTCGTCGCGATCGCGCTGGTACCCGGAGCGGGTCCCTTCGCGGTGCTGCGCTCCCTGCGGGTGCTCCGTGTCCTGCGTCTGGTCAACCGGATGCCACAGCTGCGGTTCATCGTCGAGGCGATCCTCAAGGCCCTGCCCGGCATCGCCGCGATCGCGGGCCTGATGTGCATCATCTTCTACGTTTCGGCGGTCATGGCGACGACACTGTTCGGGCCAGCCTTCCCCGACTGGTTCGGCTCCCTCGGCGCGTCCCTGTACACGCTGTTCCAGATCATGACGTTGGAGAGCTGGTCCATGGGGATCGTGCGCCCGGTCATGGAGGCCTACCCGTGGGCGTGGCTGTTCTTCGTCTTGTTCATCGTGCTGTCGGCATTCACCATGCTGAACCTGTTCGTCGCGGTCATCGTCGACACCATGAGCAACCTGCACGACGAGAAGCGGGCCGCGCAGCTACAGGCCTCGGCGTTGCCCGGCCCGACGACGCAGGATCAGCTGGCCGAGCTCCGCAGGGAGATCGCCGAACTGTCGGACCTGATCCGCACCCAGGGGGACCACCCAAGATAACGATCCTCCATCACCGCCGGGAAAACCCTTCCACGCTGACCCGGTCGCTGCCACACTGCTGCAATGAACCTGTCACGTCGCACCATCTTCGGGGCTGGAACAGGCCTCGCCGCCGCAGCAACACTCACCGCCTGCGGCGGGAACCAGGGACCACTCGCACCCGGCAGCTCCGGCGCCAAACCCACACTCACCCAGTGGTACCACGAGTATGGCGAGCAGGGCGTCCAGGAGGCCGTCAAGAAGTACGCCGCCGACTACCCCGACGCCACCGTCACGGTGAAATGGAACCCGGGAGACTACGGCAAGTTGCTGAGCGCGGCGCTGCTCACCGACGACGTGCCCGACGTCTTCGAGGGCGAAATGGGCGCCAGCCTCGACATGATCGGCGCTGGCCAGGTGGTTGACCTGACCGACATCATGAGTCCGGCCATGGCGGCCTTCAACCCGGCCGTGATGAAGAGGTTCACCTTCAAAGACAAGGTGTATGCGATCCCCCAGACCATCGACATGCAGTTGCTCTATTACCGGCCCTCGGTGCTGAGCAAGGCCGGGGTCGAGCCGCCGAAGACCTTCGACGAACTCGTCCGGGCGGCCAAGGCGGTGCGGACGGCCGACATGGGTGGATTCTTCGCGGGCAACGACGGCGGTGTCGGGGTGCTGGCGAACATGCTGGTCTGGGCCTCCGGCAACGACCAGCTGAACCCGGAACGGACCGCGGCGGGCTTCGCCACCCAGTCGTTCTACGACGCGGTCGTGGCCTACCGGGCGTTCTTCCAGTCCGGTGACCTGTTGCAGAACGCGTCCGGCGACTGGTACAACTCCAGCCCATTCGCCAACGGTGAGACCGCGATGCAGTGGGGCGGCCTGTGGTCGCTGCCCGAGATCAAGCAGGCCCTCGGCGACGACGTCGGCGTGCTGCCCTTCCCCGCGATCGGGGCGAGCGGACGCCCGGCTGTGCCCTTCGGCGCCTTCGGGGCCTGCGTCGCGGCGAAGAGTAAGAACGTGGCGGCGGCCAAGGCTTTCGTGAAGTGGCTGTGGATCGACTCCGACGACCGCCAGGTCGACTTCTCCAACAGCTACGGGACCCACATTCCCGCGAAGACCGCCCTCGTCGCCCGGGCCGACAAGCTTTCCTCCGGGCCCGGGGCCGACGCCGCCCGGTTCGTCGCGGAGCACGGCTTCGCGTCCGACATCATGTGGACCGGGCCGCTCGGCGACGCCTTCAGTGCCGCGGTCAGCAACTGCATCAAGCAGAACGCCGACCCCGCCACCGAGTTCGCCCCGGTCGCGGAGAAGGCGGTCAGCGAGCTGAAGCGCGTCGGCGGCTGATGCCCGCCCCGTCCCGTTCCTGGTGGTCGCGGGTCCGTGGCCACCAGGGGCGGAACCTCTGGTTCGCCGCCTTCGTCTCGCCTTTCGTCGTGGGGCTGGCGCTGTTCGTCTACATCCCGATCCTCTGGAGCGCCTATCTCTCGCTGTTCGATGCCCGCAACACGGTGACCCCCACCCGCTTCGTCGGGTTCGCCAACTATTCCTACCTGCTCAGCGACCCCTTGTTCCTGTCCTCCCTCGGCACCTTCATCGGCTTTGCCGCGTTCATCGTGCCGCTGACCTTCGTCTGTTCGCTCGGGCTGGCGCTGCTGCTCAACAACCTGCGCTGGGGGCAGGCCTTCTTCCGTTCGGTGTTCTTCATCCCGACTGCGGTCAGCTATGTCGTCGCGGCGATCGTGTGGCGTCTCGCGTTCTTCAACGGTGCCCGGTTCGGCCTGGCCAATTCCCTAATCCGGGAGGCCGGTGGCGAGCCGGTGAACTGGCTGGGCGGGACGAACTCCTGGTACTGGGTCGTGCTGGTCAGCCTGCGGCTGTGGCTCCAGGTCGGGTTCTACATGATCTTGTTCATCGCGGGCCTCAACCGCATCCCCCACGACACCTACGAGGCCGCCGCCTTGGACGGGGCGACCGGCTGGCGGCTGCTGCGCCACATCACGCTCCCCCAGCTGAGGGCGACGTCGGTCGCGGTGGTCATGCTGCTGCTGATCTCGGCATTCCAGGCCTTCGACGAGTTCTGGAACACACTCGGGTCGATCACGGGCTCCTACCCGCCCTATGCGCGTCCCCCACTGGTCCACCTGTACCTCATCAGCATCGGCGGCTCCCAGCAGGACCTCGGCCTGGGCGGGGCGGGCACCATGATCCTGACAGCGCTCATCGTCGTCTTCGGCCTCGCCCAGAACTGGCTGGTCAACCTGGGCCAGCGCAAGGAGGGACGATGATCCGGCCCGGACGCACCATGCTGGCGCTGCGCTACACGGCGCTCACCATCCTCGCGGTGGGCTTTCTGCTGCCGTTCTACGTCATCGTCCGCAACGCCTTCAGCTCGCAGCGGCACATCACCGCGGCGCGCTGGCACTGGTTGCCCGACCAGTTCGGCCTCACCAACCTCGGCGCGCTGTTGTCGAACACCAACCTGAAGATCCTCCAGGCATTGGGCAACTCGGCGGTGGTGGCGCTGGCCCAGACGGCCGGGACGGTGGTCGTGTCCCTGCTCGCCGGGTGGGCGCTCGCGGCCTACAGCAACCGGGCCGCGAAGCTGCTGCTCGGCGCGACCGTGTTCACGCTGATGGTTCCGGCGGCCGCCACGTTCATCCCGATGTTCGTCATGACGGCCCAGTTCGGCTGGATCGACTCCTACCGGGGTCTGGTCATCCCGGGCATGTTCTCGGCCTTCGCCACCTATCTGTTCCGCCAGTCCTTCCTCGATTTCCCGACGGAGCTGACCGACGCGGCGGCCATCGACGGCGCGAACCCCTGGACCGCGTTCTGGCGGGTCGTCGTCCCGAACTCCATGGGGATCGTCGGAGCCGTCGGAACCATCACCTTCATCGGCGCCTGGAACGCCTTCCTGTGGCCGCTGCTGGTGAGCCGGGAGGCGACCCGGACCGCGCAGGTCGCGCTCAGCCAGTTCATGACCAGCCAGGGCGTGCGCTACCCCGAACTCTTCATGGGAGCCCTGGTCACGATCATCCCGGTCGTCGGGGTGTTCCTGTTCCTGCAGCGTTACCTCGTCCAGGGGCTCGTGACGTCGGGCCTGAAGTAAGGAGCCTCGTGGCCAGCCATCGCATTTTTACCACCGGTTTCGCCAGCATCTACCCGCTGTATGTCGCCAAGGCCGAACGCAAGGGTCGCTCCAAGGCCGAGGTGGACGAGGTGATCCGGTGGCTGACCGGCTACGACCAGGTCGGGCTGGACCGGGTGCTCGCGAGCGAGACCGACATGCGCGCCTTCTTCGAGCAAGCGCCAGCCCTCAACCCGCGGTGTGAGCTCATCACCGGCGTGGTCTGCGGACACCGCGTCGAAGAGATCGAGGACCCGCTGATGCGCAAGATCCGCTACCTGGACAAGCTCATCGACGAGTTGGCCCGCGGGAAGAAGATGGCAGCCATCCTCCGGGGCAGCCAGCGTCCCTAGCGGTGCCCCGGCCCGGCCGGGGCCGAGGCCCGTGTCGGGATTACTTCTTCGTGGCCTCGCCGGTGGACAGCGCCGCGACGAAGGCCTCCTGCGGCACCTCGACCCGACCGACCATCTTCATCCGCTTCTTGCCTTCCTTCTGCTTCTCCAGCAGCTTGCGTTTGCGGGAGATGTCGCCGCCGTAGCACTTGGCCAAGACGTCCTTGCGCATCGCACGGATCGTCTCGCGCGCGATGACCCGGCTGCCGATCGCCGCCTGGATCGGCACCTCGAACTGCTGGCGGGGGATCAATTCCTTGAGCTTTCCGGCCATCTGAATGCCGTAGCTGTAAGCCTTGTCCTTGTGGACGATGGCGCTGAAGGCGTCCACTGGGTCGCCGTGCAGCAGGATGTCCACCTTCACCAGCTCGGAGACCTGCTCCCCCGAGGTCTCGTAGTCGAGCGAGGCATAGCCCTTGGTCCGTGACTTCAGGGCGTCGAAGAAGTCGAACACGATCTCGGCCAGCGGCAGCGTGTAGCGGATCTCGACGCGGTCCTCGCTGAGATAGTCCATGCCGGTCTGGACGCCGCGGCGCTGCTGGCACAGCTCCAGGATGGTGCCGATGAACTCCGAGGGGGTGAGCACGGTGGCCCGCACGACGGGCTCGTGCACCTCGGCGATCTTGCCGGTGGGGTATTCCGACGGGTTGGTCACGATGTGCTCGCTCCCGTCCTCCATGACGACCCGGTAGACCACGTTCGGGGCGGTCGAGATCAGGTCGAGGTTGAACTCGCGCTCTAGGCGTTCACGCACGATCTCCATGTGCAACAGCCCGAGGAATCCCACCCGGAACCCGAAGCCGAGCGCGCCAGAGGTTTCCGGCTCATAGGTGAGCGCGGCGTCGTTGAGCTGCAGCTTCTCCAGCGCCTCGCGCAACTCGGAGAAGTCGTCCCCGTCGATCGGGTACAGCCCGGCATAGACCATGGGGTTGGGGTGGCGGTATCCGCCCAGGTCGGTCTCGGCGGGCCGGTTGACGCTGGTGATGGTGTCGCCCACGCGGGACTGGCGAACGTCCTTCACACCCGTGATGAGGTAACCGACCTCGCCGACCCCGAGGGCACTCGATTTGACCGGTTCGGGCGAGATGACACCGACCTCCAGCAGTTCGTGCGTGGCCTTGGTGCTCATCATGAGAACCCGCTCGCGGTGATTCAGCTGCCCGTCCACCACCCGGACGTAGGTGACGACGCCGCGGTAGGTGTCGTAGACGGAGTCGAAGATCAAGGCGCGCGCCGGTGCGTCCGGGTCGCCGACCGGTGGGGGAACCTGCTCGACGATGGCGTCCAGGAGTTCCCGGACTCCGACGCCGGTCTTGGCCGAAACCTGCAGCACGTCGGAGGGGTCGCAGCCGATGATGTGGGCCAGTTCTGCGGCGTACTTCTCCGGCTGGGCGCTCGGCAAGTCGATCTTGTTGAGCACCGGGATGATGTGCAGGTCGGCTTCAAGCGCCAGGTAGAGGTTGGCCAGGGTCTGCGCCTCGATGCCCTGCGCGGCGTCCACGAGCAGCACCGCGCCCTCGCAGGCGGCCAGCGAACGCGAGACCTCGTAGGTGAAGTCGACGTGGCCAGGGGTGTCGATCATGTTGAGGACGTGTGTGGTGTCTCCGACGTTCCAGGGCATCCGCACGGCCTGGCTCTTGATCGTGATGCCGCGCTCGCGTTCGATGTCCATCCGGTCGAGGTACTGGGCCCGCATCTGCCGGGCGTCCACCACCTCGGTGAGTTGCAGCATGCGGTCGGCAAGTGTCGACTTGCCGTGATCGATGTGCGCGATGATGCAGAAGTTCCGGATGATCGCCGGATCAGTCTTCCCCGGGGTGGGAGCAGGCATGGGCGTCCTTTGCGGTCGGTTCGGTCGCCTATCTTCTCATGAACCGGCCGGTTCGCGCCGTCCGGCGGGCCCGGCGGCCCGAAAAGCGCCCAGGGCCGGACGGCAGAACCGCACCCTGTGCCGGTCGACAACGACCACGACGGCGGGTTGTCCCAGCGTAGGCGAGGCCGACGCCCGGAATCGGCCCCTTCGCGAGCCGGGGCGGGAAGGCGACCCAGATTTGGGTGAGGCTGGGCGACCCTGATAGTGTGAGCAGTCGCGTCAACAGGCGCTCCCTATAAAACCGAGACACAAGTAGAGGCTTGCCCCGTGGCGAATATCAAGTCCCAGATGAAGCGCATCAAGACCAACGAGAAGGCGCGCCAGCGCAACAAGGCCGTCAAGTCGGCCCTGCGTACCCACGTGCGTAACTTCCGCGAGGCTGTGGCCGCCGGCGAGAACGAGAAGGCCGTCGAGCTCGCCAAGGTTGCCAACCGCGCTCTCGACAAGGCCGTCTCGAAGGGCGTGATCCACGCCAACCAGGCGGCGAACCGCAAGTCGGCGATCTCGCTGGCAGCGGCGAAGCTCTGAGCTAAACCGGCTCGACGCTAGGCAGCGTCTCGACCTACTCGGTGGTCGGGGCGCTGTTTTGCGTCCCCATAACACCCCCTGCATATCGTTTGACGATACTATCGTTTATCGTTTAGTATCGAATTACGATATGTAAGGAGGTCCCAATGAAACTCTCGATCAGCCGAGGCGACTACCTCACGCTGCGGATCATGCTGGCACTGTTCGTCGCCTCACCCCTCGTGACCCCGTTCTGGCACGCCTGGGAATGGATCAAGGGAGCCCCCTTGGTTTGGCTCAATGGGGGCAGCACCCCGCAGGCCATAGCGGGTGAGGCGGTCTCTCCCCTCGAAACCGCGACCGGGCTGACCGTGCGCCCGAGCCTTGAGACCCTATCGTGGGAGTTCACCGACCCAGCGTGGACGCAACGTGTCGGCGCGATGCTTCCGGGCCTGCTGGTCGCGGTGGTCACGCTCTGGCTGTGTGTCACGGTCTGGCGGTTCACGCTCCTGGTCCAGCGCGGCCGCGCCTTCTCCGCCGGGGCGCATCGGCTGCTGGTGCAGTTCGGGATCGGTCTGGTCTTCCTCACCGCCGCCCTCCTCGTCGGCGAGGCGGTGGCGAACATGCTCATCTACTCCAGCTCGCCAGACACCGGGATGGGATTCGCCATGCTGACGATCAGCGCTGGCGATATCGTCCCACTCGGGGCGGCGATGGTGGTGCTGGTCGTCGCCCACGCCTGGCGGCAGGGGGAACAGCTCGCCGAGGACGCGGAGGCCACGATCTAATGCCCGTCGAAGAACCCCATCGGATTGCCTGCCACCTAGACGATCTGCTCGCGGCCCGGGGCATGACGCTCGCGGCCCTCAGCGAACAGGTCGGGATCACCGTAGTCAACCTGTCGATCCTGAAGAACAACCGTGCGAGGGCCGTTCGGTTCAGCACCCTGACCGCGCTGTGCGAGGCGCTGGACTGCGAGGTCGGGGAACTGTTCAGCCTCGCAGAGCAGCCCTGATCGTCCAGCCAGGTTCGGAAATGCCCGGGCTGAGCACAACAGCCGTTAGGACGAGCGGCGCTGGGTCACCACCGCCAGCAGCATGCGCTCCAGCGCATAATCGGGGTCGGGGGGGGCCCCCCCGGGCTGGGGCGGCCCCGCCCCCCGCAGCCTGCGCCCCAGCGAATAATGGGGGTCGGCCGCGGCGCCCTGGAGGGGGGCGTCCGCGCCCGCCACCGCACGGACGGCGGCCGACACCCCTTCTGGGGTCCAGCCGCGCGAACTGCGGTGCAGGTCCTTCAGTTTGAAGGGTGGGACGCCGATCTGGCGCGCGAGGTCGGCGTCCCGGAGCCTCATCGTCCGGGCATCCAAGTAGCGTCCCAGCCCGCGCAGGCTAGAGGCGAGGGCTGAGGTGATGAGCACGGCGGCGACGCCGGTTCCCAACGCCCAGCGCAGTCTCTCCAGGGCGAGGGGGATGTTGCCGGCCAGTGCCGCGTCCGCGATCATGAACGAGCTCACCTCCGCGCGCCCGGCGAAATAGGTCGCGATCACGCGCTCGGTGATCTCGGCTCCTTCGGTGTCGGCGCGCAGCTGGTCCACCGCCGCCGCGAGTGCCCGCGGGTCGGTCCCGACCGCCGCCACGAGGGCCTGGGCCGCCTCCTGGCCCATCCGCACCCGCTGCGCCCTCGCCTCGGAGACGACGAAGCTGGGCGCCTCCCATGGTTTCAGCGCGGTGGCCTCGACCCGTTCGAGCTTGGCCTTCTTCAGCTTGTCCAAGAGGCCCTTGCCCTTGACCCCGCCGCCGTGGACCAGGATCAGTACCAGCTCCGGCGGCGGCGCGAGGGCGACGCTGAGCAGCGCGTCCGCGAGCTCTGGTGGGGTCGAGCCGATGTCGGAGATCACGGTGACCGAATCGCTGGACAGCAGCGAGCCGCCGGTGATCTCGGCGAACAGGTTGCCGTCCAGGTCGCCTGCCTCAACACGATTGACCTGCGAGCCGGGGCGCTCCTCCAGCGCTTCCCGGATCCGCTGCCTCGCCGCCCGCTCAGCGAACAGGCCCTCGGGACCGAAGATCAACAGACAGGAACCGAAAACCGACATAGCCCAAGCATGCCAGCACCATCCGAGGCTCGTCGCACCGCCGCCCGCGCATCACCCCGGCCCGCTGGCCGGTACGCCGGCCCGCGGCCGCGGCGTAGCCCAGGCTCAGGGGCCGCGCGCCCGCACCGCCCGCCCATTCTCCGCCCGCGCTACCGCGACCGACCCCGCCGGATCGGGGCGGCGCACCTGCATCCCGAAGCGTGCCGCCAGGCTCAAGGCCCGGGGTGAGGGATGGCCGTAGTCGTTGTGTCGTCCTGCGCTGGCCACCGCCAGCGTCGCCCCGGTCGCGGAGAAGAAATCTGGCTCCTGACGCGCGGCGCCATGGTGGGGCAGCTTGAGGATGTGTGCCTTGAGGCTAATCTGCAGCGCCTCCGCCGAACGTAACCCCGCCCGCTGCCCGTCGAGTTCCGCGTCCCCGGGCAGTAACAGCCGGAGCCCAGCGACCTCAACCACCGCGATGATCGAAGCGTCGTTCTGCACCACGCTCTCGACCTGGTCCGCATCCGCGCCGTGTTCTGGCGCCGCCTCTCCGGCCCAGACCATCGTCAGGCTGACCTCCCCGACCTGATACCGCTCCCCCGGGGTGGCGGCCTTGACCTGGACCCCAGCCCGCTTCGCACTGGCGCTCACCTCCCGGGCCGCCGCGACGGGGCTGGCGAGCCTGCTCACCAGGATCTGCCCGACGGGAAACTCCTCTAGCACCCGCCCCAGCCCACCAACGTGATCGGCGTGGTAGTGAGTCAGGATCAGCAACGGCACCCGCCTGATCCCGAGGGAGCGCAGACAATCGAGGGCCGAATCCGGCTCGGGTCCGGTGTCCACGAGAACGGCCTGGCCGGGTCCGGCGCGCAGGACGGTGGTATCACCCTGGCCAACGTCGCAGAACACGACTCCCCAGGTTCCGGGCCAGCCCAGCACCGGTGGAGCCTGGCCAGAAGCGATCAGCAGCCCCGCGACGAGCAGGCCCGCGGCGCACCGGCGAGCGAGCACCGCCTTCGCCGCCGCCCCCACCGCCAGGCAGCCGAACCCGAGCAGGACGAGCGTAACCGCGTCGGTACGCACGGGCCACGCCGCCGCAGGTAGCCCCGCACCGACGGAGGCGACCCACAAGATCGGCTGTACGACCCAGCCCGCGAGCCAGCCCGCCATCGTGCCCAGCGGGGCCCACAGCAGGCAAAGCCCACCGGCGATCAGCCCAAGCACTGTGCCCGGCCCGACGAATGGCCCGACCAGGGCGTTGGCGACCAGCCCGACGACCGACACCTGGCCGCTCAGCGCGGTCACCAGCGGCTGGGTCGCCAGCTGGGCCGCGAGCGGTACGCAGATGGCCTCGGCCAGCCATGGCGGCGCCCAGGCTCGCATCGCGTCCTGCCAACCCGGCGCCCAGCACAGGATTCCGGCGCTCGCCGACACCGAGAGCGCGAAGCCCCAGCTCCTGGAGAGCCAAGGATCGATCGCCAGGAGGACGAGCACGGCCACGCACAGGTACTGGGTGCCTTTCTGGCGTCCCCGTCCGGTGCCCAGCGCCGCGAGGCCAACCAGGCCCATCGCCGCGGCGCGCAGCACGCTCGGCTCGGCCCGACACACCGCGACGAAGGCTGCGACCGCCACGACCGCGATCGCCCTCACCCACCATCCCCGCACCCCGCACCAGCGCGCCACTCCCAGCACGAAGCCCAGCAGCAGCGTGAGGTTCGCCCCCGAGACCGCCAGCAGGTGGGTCAGGGCCGTCGCACGGAACCTCTCGGACATCTCCCCGGTGATCGCAGAAGTGTCCCCGACGACGAGCGACGGAACTAGCGCGGCCTGTTCCGCCGGACTCGCCGCCAGCGCGTCGCGCAGCGCCGCACGGTAGCGGTTGACCGCCCGGTCGGCCAGCCCCGGTGCCGACAGCACGCGCGGCGCCTCCGCGATGCGCAGCACAAAACCCACTCCATCCCCGGGCTCCGCAGCCCTGGCGAGGGCATTCAAGCGGACGGCGCTGCCCGGATGAATCTCGCCGAACGCGGCGAGTGCCTCCCCCGAGAGGAATCCCTTCGCAGGCACGCTCACCCGTGCGGCGCTCCCGTGCCCAGAGACGCTCCGCACGTCCAGGGTCACCACCCCCGCGGGCGGGCGGGCGCCGCGCCCCGGGTACACCATCAGGTCGCCGCGCAGCACCGCCTCCACCTCGACGTAGGCGCCGTCGTTACCGAGGTCCGCTGGCAGGCCCCCGGAGAGATGGCCCTGTCTCGCCCCCGCGATCAGCGCCGTGCCCGCCGCGACGACGCAGACCGCGGCGACAACGGGACGGCCGGACGCCGCAGCAGCCGCGCAGGCGGCCAGCAACAGCGCGATTCCCCACCACGGGATCGTCGCGCCACCGGTCACGGCCCAGGCCATGGCCCACATGGCCGCCGCCACTGGGACCAGCCGCAGGTCACGCCCGGCGGGTTCCTCGCGCACCGGCGCGGCTGCTCCCCTATCGGCGCGGTCACGGCGAACCACCGGCGGCCACCCGTCCGGCGCCGCGACACGCCGCCCATCACCCGGACGAACACCCGGTGCGCCGCCGGGGTGCGGCCGTCGCCTCGCAGGACGACAGGCCGCACCGCCAGCGCGCTGCCCGCTCCCCGACCCCACCGTGACCATCCACGACGCCTAGACGGCGACCAGCGCGGACAGTTTGGCGTAGGTCTTGGGGCCGATGCCTTCCACCTCTTTCAGCTCTTCGGTCCGGGTGAAGGGTCCCTTGGCCTCGCGCCGGGCGATGATGGCGCTGGCGGTGGCGGGCCCAACGCCGGGCAGCGTCTCCAGCTCGCTGGGCGATGCCGTGTTCAGGTTGACCTTGGCCTTGCCGCCACCGTTACCGTCCTGCCCCGCCCCCTGGCGCACCTCCCCCTGCGGGGCGGACTTCGTCCCCACGACGATCTGCGAACCGTCGGCCACCGGCGCTGCCAGGTTGAGCAAGGCCGGATCGGCATCCGCGTTGAATCCGCCCGCCGCCTCAATAGCGGCCTGCACTCTCGCCCCGGCGGGCAGCTCGACGATCCCCGGGCTGGTGACCGCGCCGACCACGTGGACGAGGACCCCGGGAGCACGGCTGGGGGCCGGGGCCGCGGCGCTCGCCGACGCCTCCGGTGTCGCGGTCAGAACCGGGATGCTGGTCTCCGCCGCCCGTCCCAGCCACACCCACGTGGCGACGCCGAACAGCACCATGACCGCCACCACCACCCCCAGGTGGCGCCGGTCGAACCTCGGCCGGGAGCGCAGCGTCATCCGCGGGGCGGCCTCAGAGCCCAGGCTGGAGTCAAGGAACGGCTCGTCGTCGGGTTCGAGGTCAAGAACCGGGTCATCGTCGGGCTCGGCGCCGGGAGCCGGGCCCGCGTAACGTCCGGGGTGCCGAAGCGGCGAACCGGATGCGGCGACCGCGGCAAGACGGGTCGCGACGATATCCCTCAGAGCGTCGGAAGCGTTCACACCCTCACCATGGGGCGTGGGGATACCCCCAGCGCCGCCGCATCAGCAAACTGTGGATAGCCCGATCGGTTATGCACAACCCGGCCGGTTCCGCTCAGGCCAATCGCACACTGGGACGCCACAGCCCGGCCAGCGGGCAGACCCGCGGCTCAACCGATCACGGGGCTGGTCGTATCCGGGAGCCACGCAATGACCCTCACCACCTGCTTATCCCCATGACCCCACACGCCCAGGACGCCCGCGGCTCCTCCTGCACTGCAACCGGTTCATGGCGTGCTCATGCGCTTGCCTGGTTCACCGAACCTCTCCTTAGCTCCGATCGATAGCATTATCTTCCCTATTCACGCCGCATTTAGGCAGCGCTAGCCTTCGTTGCCTTCCCCTGCGCCATGGCGCAAAGTTATTGGTATGGCGGCAGATATCGGACTGGCTGATCGCCCCCAAGCCCTCGGCTCGAAGCTGAACTGGCTCCGCGCTGGGGTGCTCGGCGCCAATGACGGCATCGTGTCGGTCGCCGGTCTTGTCATGGGTGTCGCCGGGGCTACTGACGACGTGTTCGCCATCTTGGTCGCCGGACTAGCTGGACTCATCGCCGGGGCGCTATCGATGGCGGGTGGGGAATATGTGTCGGTGTCGACGCAACGCGACACCGAAGTCGCGGCGCTAGACCGGCAGCGCAGGGCGCTGGACGCCGAACCGGAACGCGAGCTGCGGGCGCTGGCCCAGGTCTACTGCAGCAAGGGGATTTCAGCAGAATTGTCTCTGCAAGTCGCCAGCGAGCTGAGCGCCAAGGATGCCCTCGCGGCGCACGCCGAAGCCGAGTTGGGGATCGATTCCTCCGAACAGGTCAGCCCCTGGCTGGCCGCCGTCGCCTCCGCGATCGCGTTCACGCTGGGCGCCCTGATCCCGCTGCTGGTCGTCGTGCTCACCCCGGGTGTCCTGACCACGGTCGGGGCAGTGCTCTTCGCCCTAGCCCTCACCGGCTATGTCAGCGCCCGCCTGGGCGACGCACCGGTCCTGCGTCCCATCCTGCGCAACCTGGCGGCGGGTACCCTCGCCATGGGTCTCGCCCACGGCGTCGGCGTCCTGGTCGGAAGCGGCATCGGCTGACTAGGGGCAGGGCTGCCCCACGAACCGGAGCCGAAGTTCCCGGACTGCGCTCAACCCGCGGTCCGGCCCAGGTAGTCGTCCAGCTCGTCGGCCGTCGGCGGGTTGGCGCCCTTGCGCGCACAGACCATGGCCGAAGCACCGATTCCCCGCTGTAGCGCCTCGGTGACGCGGCCCGGATCGCTGGCATAGCGGGACAGGAACCCGGCCATGAAGGTGTCGCCCGCACCGACGGTGTCGACCAGCGCGATGGGTCTGCCCGGCACCCGGAACACTTCACCCGACGGCGTCACCGCGATCGCCCCATCCGGTCCCAGGGTGACAACGAACAGTCCTAGCTGGAACTCCCTCACCCAGTCGGCGGCGACCCGGGCGACGTCCACCCCCGGCTGGCCGAGCAACACCTCAATGTCCTCATCGCTGGCCTTCACCACCCCTCCGCGCTGTCCGACCGCCGCCATCAGCGCGAAGACCCTGCGCCGGTATTCGGGCAGGTCTGGCAGCACGCTGGCGCGGACGTTGATGTCGTAGGACAGTCCCGTCTCGCTACGTTGGATGAACCTCAGCAGCGCCTCATGCCCGGGCATCACAACGGCCCCGATGGAACCGAAGTGCAACCAGTCCTGTGCAGGCAGGATAGGAAAGTCGCCGTCCTGCCAACCGAAGTTGGCGGTTCCCTCGAAGTGGAAGGCATAACTCGCCTTGCCCTGGTCGTCTAGGCTCACCACCGCAATGGATGTCGCCTCGGCTGTCGCGACCGCCAGGTCAAGCCCCGCCCCGCTCTCGGTGATATGGCCGCGCAGCTGGGCTGCAAAGGAATCCGCACCGAACCTGCCGAGGAACTCCACCCGGTGCCCCAGGCGAGCCAACGCCACCGCCGTATTCATGGGCCCACCGCCGCTCAGTGCCCGCCAGGAGGTTTCCGACCATCCCGTCCGTTCCCCGCCGGGCATCAGATCGATCAACGCCTCACCGCACACCACGAATCGCATAGCACGAGCATATGACCTTGACCTAGCCCGCGGAGGCCCATACCGAAGGAGGAATGAGATGGGCCACCATGTGCTCGACCACCGGTATCACCGGGTGGTCCGGATTCATCCTGCGGAGCCTGTCCCAGGCAGCGCTCATCACCGGCCCACCACCGCCGAGCCACGCCACGAAGACGAGTAACGCCAGCGGAGACTGCGCGTCTTCGGGTGGGCAGTGCGCGACCACCCGAAGCAGCCACTCCCGGTCGCGCATCGCCAGGTCTGGGCTGAGCGTCGGCAGCAATGCGCCGAGCACCTCCGGCTTCCTGAGAGCTCCGACCCACCAGGCCGCGTCCTCGCTCGTGATCTGGCCGCCGCTGGCCGCGGCCTGGGCCCGCAAGACGAGCGCCCGCTCGACCACATCGGTCTCCGCGGCCAGGAGATGGTTGGCCGAGGCGATGGCCTCCCGTGCCGCGCTGAGCTTCGAGGCTGGCGGCCCAGCAACGGCAGCGACCAGGTCGGCACGGTCACGTCCGACGGGTATCCCGGCGAGCACCGCCTCGGCGGTAATCAGACAGTCCGCGTAGCTGAAGGGTCTCCCCTCGGGTGGGCAGCAGTCGTCCGCGCACGTCAGCGACCACCAGCGCTGACCGTTGGTGTAGACCACATCGTCGGCCTCGCCGAGAGCATCGGCGACCTCGGTGAGCGATGCCTGGATCGCTGAATCGTCTGCACTGTAACCCAGCAGGAAGACCCTGGCCTGCGGATAATGCGCGCGAAGGTTGGCCAGCTGGTCGGCGACCGCCTCGTAATCAGTCACGAACCAGTCCATGTCTACCCTGAGGGTCAGCTCGATCCGGTGGTCCAGGCACACGACCACCACGACGGAGTCCCGGGGGCGATACCCGAGGACCGCGGGAACCGCCGCCAGTAGGTCTTCCATGCCTCGCACCGGCGAGAACCGGTTCTCACAAAAGGACGTGCTCATGCCTTCACTGTGGGCTGTCCGTCCAGTGTTGGCGCTGGACAGCCTCCCGGCTGTGCATAACCGGCAGTGCTGTGGATAACTTTGTGGCGTCGCGGGGCATCCTGCCGCTGCCCCGGCACCATGGACCATCGCGAAGAGCGGCATCCTGGTGCTCTGACAAGCGGCACGGCCGAAATGACGACGGGTTGGGTCCCCCAGCAGGGACGAAGCGAGGACTCCGCGCGGCTGGGCCAAGCAGATTTCGCCTGCCCGCACACCCCGTAAGCTAGGTGCTCATGAGCACTCCCGCAGGCTGGCCACGACCAGATCAGGCCCGCAACGCCCAACCGGGCCAGCCTCCGTCGGGCTCGCAGCCGCCCTTGGCCGGGCCCCACCAGCAACCGCCCCAGGCTGGGGTCCACCAGGGGAGCCCGGGGACGGCGCCGCACTGGGCACCAGCGGGAGCGCAGCAGCCACCCGCGTGGGGGCAGCCGCAGCCCGGTTGGAACCCACCCGGCCAGCCTGCCCCCGACACCAGCGGCTCGGCGGGACGCGACCCCTACCGACCGTTCAACGAACCGGATCTGCCCCGCGTCTACGCCGAACAGTTCGCCCCCCGCCGCAACCGGGGTTTCCTCGGCCTGGTTGCCGCCGCGGTCCTGCTCATTGGGATCGTGTTGTTCGTCGCCACCCAAGGCCTGCCGGGCTCGCAGCCCACACCGGCCCCGACGCGGATCCGCACCGCGGCGCCATCGTTCTCTCCCGGGTCCACCGGCCTCGGCCTGCCCTTCGAATCCCGGGACGGTTCTGGTTATTGGCAGGTGGACTCCAGCCAGTGGGAGGGGTCCACCCTGCGCGTCACCGTGACCATCCGGGTCGACGAGGGAGTATTGGACTATGACCTGTTCGCCTTCGGCAATGCCGAGGCCCAGCTGCTGAAACCCGAGTACACCTCCAGCGCGGAGATGCTCTACCCGGGCACCATCAGGGCCGGGGGGAGCGAGACCGGGACCGTGAGCTTCACCATCGACCCCATGCCGGTGACCCTCGTGCTGGCCGACGCCAACAGCCGCAAGTCGATCTCGGCGCTGCGGATCAATCCGTAGCCCCGACCTCCTGGCGCTCCGCGGCGGCAGAGTCCTGCTCGTGCTTTTCCCGCTCGGCGACAGCGTCCGGGTGATCGCGCGACAGCAGCAAGACACCGTAGACGGCGACCGTGCCCGCGACCGCCATGCCGATCGCGGCGCCCACACCCATACCGGCGCCCTCCCGCAGCACGATGAGCCCGAACAACACCGCGACGAACGGGTCGACGGTCGTCATCGTCCCGACCGTGATCTCGGCCGGGCCGGACGCGTATCCCTGCTGGATCATCCACACACCGAGCACGTAGCAGACCAGCATCATGAGGGCAGTGCCCCAGACCAGTGGGTCCCCGACCGGCAGCTGAACCTTGAAGAAGGCGTCCAGCGCGGCCTTCATCATGCCGGAGGCCAGGCCATAGAACACCGCTCCAACGGACGACCAGAGCATCGCCCGCGCCCACGGCGCAACCCGGGTCGCGATCAGCGCCAGCAGCCCGCACACCACGCACACCACGACGAAGGACCAGACGATCGGCCCGATGGCCTCCAGGTGGGCGTCCTTGGTCGCATTGGTGGCGGAGAAGTAGGTGAAGCCGACGACGCCCGCCACCGTGATGCCGACGGCCTTCCAGATCCGCCAGGTGACCTTGTGACCATGGATCTTGGCCGCAATGAGCACCGACCACGGGACCGCGAGGATGCCGACGGGCTGCACCACGGTCACGGACGCGATCGTCAGCGCATACAGATGGATCGCGGCGCCGAGGAACACGAAGAAGAGGCCGGCCAGCCACTTGGGGATCATGAACAGCCTGAGCAGCCCCGCGAACGTTAGCTTGTTGCTTGACACCCGCGCGGACGGGTCGAACGTGCTTTTGACGCCCAGCGACTGCAACGTCGCACCAGTGGCGAAGCTGAACGACGAAATGATCTGCAGGCAGATGGCCAGTATGACGAGCGGGTCCAGTGTCGGCTCCTTCCAGGACGACCAGCGGCGTGCCGGTCGCTAGCAGACTTTACCCGCCAACCGAGGCTATGCGGTGGACCGGCGTCTGAGCCGGTGTCAGACTCGGGTCGTTCATCAGCAGACCGGGCTCTGGCAGCGGTCTTTGGCGCCGCCTTTGACCTTCTTCTGCACCCCGGTCATGGGCCATGATCGAGGCATGAGTGTGAGTCCGCATTATCGTTCGTTGTCTCAGCGGGTCGGCGACGCGGAACGCGACGCGACCTGTGACCTCCTTGGTGCCCACTTCTCCGCCGGGCGGATCAGCGCCGAAGAGCTGCAAGCCCGGACTTCTGCCGCGCTTAGCGCCCTCACCATGGCAGACCTGCGTGCCCTCACCGCGGACCTTCCGCGGCTTTCCGCTGCTCCCGTTCCCGGCCACCCCGGGCCGCGGCCGGTTCCGGCGGGGCGCCCAAACTGGGCGCTGGACGCCTTCGTCGGTTTCATCTCGGTGTCGGCCGCGATCTGCCTGCTTGGGCTGCTGCTGTTGACGACGGGGTCCTCGGCTGGTCCAGTAGCGTTCCTCGCTACCATCGGCGCCGCGACCGCCACCAGCGGCGTGTGGTATTTCACCCGCCACCTCCGGTGCGATGGCCGATGCCGCCGCTAACCTGACTGGTATGCGCGTCCTCCGTCTGCACAACGTCTCGGACCTTCGGCTCCACGACGAGCCTGCCCCACAACCGGCTGAAGACCACTGCCTGGTCAAGGTCCGGGCGGTGGGGCTGTGCGGCTCAGATCTGCACTGGTTCGCCGAGGGCGGCATTGGGGACGCGTCACTGGAGCGTCCCCTCGTCCCCGGCCACGAGTTCGCTGGCGTCGCCCTCGACGGCCCCTACGCGGCCCGGCTCGTCGCGGTGGACCCCGCGATGCCCTGCCGGGCCTGCGAGTTGTGTTCCGCGGGCCACCCCAACCTGTGCCCGGGTATCGCCTTCGCCGGTCATTCGACGACGGACGGCGGTCTCCAAGAGATCGTCAGCTGGCCGACCCACCTGCTTCACCCGCTCCCTGATTCGATGACCCCCGCCGATGGGGCCATGCTGGAGCCGCTCGGCGTCGCCCTGCACGCCTGGGACCTCGCGAGCCCGCACGTCGGCTCAACCGTCGCCGTCGTGGGCGCTGGCCCGATCGGGCTGCTCATGATCCAGCTGGCCCTGGCCTCGGGAGCGAGCCGCGTGATCGCCGTGGAGCCGCTGGAGCACCGGAGGGCAGCCGCCCGGCGGTTCGGGGCCGAGGCCCTGACCCCGGAGGAGGCCCACGACCCGGAGACCTGGCGTTCCCTGACCGGGTTCGGTGTCGATGTCGCCTTTGAGATCGCTGGCAGCGACGACGCCGTCGCGGTCTCCGCGCTCGCCTGCCGCCCCGGCGGACGCCTAGTCATCGTGGGGATTCCCTCCGACGACCGCTACACGCTGCCCGCCGGGACCGTCCGCCGCAAGGGGCTCACGATCCTGGTGGTCCGCCGGATGAAGGAGATGTATCCCCGCACGATCGCCCTGGTCGAGAACGGAAAGGTGGACGTCTCCTCCATCGTGAGCGCCGTCTACGGAATGGACGCCGCGACCTCAGCCTTCACCAGCGCGAGCCGTCGCGAGGGGCTGAAGGTCGTGATCGACCCCAACGAGTAACCGCTCGACGATCCCGAGCAGGGCCGCACGCAGCGGATCGGCCCGCCGGGCGAAGGCCCGCTGCCGGGCGACGTAGTCCGCCCGTCCCGCGGCTGTCTCGACGGGGATCGCCGTATAGCCCCAGTCCGCCAGGTCGTAGGCGCTCGCCTGCATGTCGACCTCCCGCACATCGCGGGCGAGGTCGTAACAGTCCAGCAGCAGCTCCGAGGACACCGCTGGCCACAGCTTTCCCGCCCACTTGTACAGGTCCATGTTGGCGTGCAGGCAGCCGCCCTGGTCGAACTCCGGCTGCGATCGTCGGGTCAGGGAGTGGGCGTTGAGCGGGACCGCTTCGGGGGTGAAGAACCGGAAGGCGTCGTAGTGGCTGCACCGCACACCCACGCTCTCGACGATCTCGGCGACCCGTTCGGGCGGGTAGCGCAGCGGCAGGTAGGGGTGGCGGGTCTCCCCGGGGGCGAGCCGGTACACCATGGCCCATTCGTGCATGCCGAAGCAGCCAAACCGCGGGGGACGGCTTGCGACCGCGCTGAGCAGCGTGTGGGCCTGGGCGAGGACGTTCCCCCGCCCGGCGGTGAAGGCCGCCGCGTCCACCTCGACGCAGCCGCCCACCCGGTGGTGCCAGCGGCGCGAGGCCAGCGGTTCGGCGTCCTCGCAGGCCACGCCAAGCCCGGGGGTCCAGGTCAGCAGGCGCGCCGGGCGGGTCGTGTAGTAGCTGAACAGGAAGTCCTCCACGGGGTGGCGCAGGCCCCTCCGGCGTCTCTCCAGCACCCCGGCCAGGGTGGTGTTGGCCCGCTCCAGATAGGCGCGTTGCCGCTCGCGCCACTCGTCCCCGGATAACCTCGTCACGAGTCCACCGTAGCGCCCGCACCTGCGGATATGATTCGCCCTCGGCATAGACTCCCTTGTGGAAAGGAGAGCCATGAAGCAGACTCGGGTCTCGCGCCTGCTCCCAGCGCTGGCCGCTGCGTCCCTGCTGGTGGGTTTCGCCGCCTGCACCGACCAGATCGTTACCGGGGAACGCCCGAACCGGCCAAGCAGCCTGCCCGCGCCAGAGTCCAAGGAGACCGACCTGACCAAACTCGCGGTCCCGCTAACCGAGCTGCCCGGCTACCAGAAACCCACCCCCACCCAGGACGGATTCGCCAAACCCATGACCGGCTCCGTCGGCGGCGAGGTCACCTGGCAGGTCTTCGACGGGCAGAATCGTCCGCTGAGCGACCCCAACAGCGGTGAGACGGTGGCCTTCGGCGCCCCGTCTACCTATTCCAAGGTCCCCGGGGTGCTGACCTTCCGCGGCAACCACGCCCGCAGCGCGCCTACCTTCGGGGTGGCGAACGTCCGGGAAAAGAAGTTGGAGGTCGTCTGGACGAAGGACATCGGCGCGGTCAAGGCCGAGGGCAGCTACTTCCCCGGAGCTGGCTGGACTGGCCAGCCGCTGCTGGTGCAGTGGCCCAAGCAGACCAAGGAGGCGATGGGGCTCAGCGAGGAGCACACCAGCGACGACCGGTTCGTCGAGGTGCTGTACCCCGTCTTCGACGGCCACATCTACCGGCTGAATCTGGCCGATGGCACCCCGACGAAGGAGCCGATCAACGCGGTCTTCGGGTTCAAGGGAACCGGGACCATCGACCCACGCGGCTACCCCCTGCTGTATGCCGGGCAGGGGCTGCACGAGGCCAACGGCGAGACCGGGCCGTGGCGCTACCGGATTTTCGACCTCATCTCCAATACCGAGATCAGCCACATCCCGGGGGCCGATCCGGTCGCCAAGCGGCAAGACCCTGCCGATTGGGGCGCCTTCGACTCCTCCGCGCTGGTCAACGCCGCCACCGACACCCTGCTGGAACCAGGCGAGAACGGCGTGGTGTACAAGGTGAAGCTCAATTCGTCGTTCGACCCGAAGGCCAAGACGGTTGGGGTCAGCCCGGCGGTCACCAAAATGGTCTATGGGACGCCGATCAGCCGCCAGCGCGGGATCGAGAGTTCCGCGGTGGCGTGGCGCAACCTGATGTTCGCTACCGACAACGACGGCAACCTGGTGTGCTGGGACGCGACGACGCTCAACGTCGTGTGGGCGCGGGCCGACGGCGATTCCGACAATGCCGACGGCACCATGGTGCTGGATGAAACGCCGGAGGGGCCGTTCCTGTATACCGGCAATTCCGTCGGGTGGCGCGGTTACGACCGGGCCAACATGGTGACCAACCTGCGCAAGGTGAACGCGCTGACTGGGGAGGTCGTGTGGCAATTCGACGTGCCGGCCTATTTCAACTGGCACGTCAAGGGCGGCCTGGTCTCGTCCCCGCTGCTCGGCAAGGGGTCGGCTTCCGACCTGGTGGTGTTCAATGTCGCGAAGACGACCGCACCCAGCGAGGGCAACCTGATCGCGCTGGACAAGAAGACTGGGAAGGTGGTGTGGAACCGGCACCTGGCGAAGTATTCGTGGAGTTCCCCGGTGAGCATCACCAGCACCGACGGGCAGCAGTACGGCGTCTACGGCGATTCCGCGGGCCTCCTGCACCTGTTCGACATGGCGACCGGGCAGGACTATTCGACGGTCGATCTGGGGGGCAACATTGAGGCGTCGGTGGCGGCGTTCAACGACATGCTGGTCGTCGCGTCGTATGACAAGAAGATCTTCGGCATCAAGGTTTCGTAGGGGGATTCGTGGGACTGTTGCTAGGAATCCTCGCGGCACTGTTTGGGGCCGGAGCGGTGACGCTGGTGGGGACGCGCCAGGGGTCGCCGAAGTGGTTGCGCGCCGAGGGGCCGGGGCTGAGCGTGCTCACCGGCATGCTGCTGGCCGTCGGGGTCACGATGCTGACCGGTCAGGCGGTCAACCTGGTGAGCATCCTGGCGCTCATCGTCGCGGTGGTGGCCCTGCTCACGGCCGCGCTGACCGCGGCCGGGCTGCATCTGGTCTGGCGTTTGACCGTTCAAGGTAGCGGTTTCGTGATCGCGATGTGGGTGCTGTACTGGCGCGGCGACCTGTACGCGGTGCCCGCGGCTGTGGCGGCGCTCTTCGGCGTCCTCGCGGTGAACGTCGTGGGTTTCGCCGTCGGTGCGGCCGAACGCTCCCAGGCCAGGCTGGTCTCGCCGGTCACCTTCCTAGCCGGGGCGGGTTATCTGCTCTGGGTGGGGTGGCGCCTGCCGAATCCGGGGCTGGTGATGTTCGTGGCCTTCGCCGCGGCGACCATGGTGCCGCTGTTTGACCGGGCGAGCCGCTCTGGCGGTTCGGGGCTGTTGTTGGGTCCCACCCTGGGCGCACTCGTCTGGGCTGGCGGTTTCTACGCCTGGTTGGGCAACGCCTCGCTCCCGATGGTGCTTGCCCCCGTCCTCATCGTCGGGGTTGACGTGCTGTTTGCCCTGGTGAGGCGTCTCACCACGGCGAACGGACGCGCGACACTCGCTCCCGCCGGGTCGTGGTGGCACCGCCTTGATGCGCTAGCCCAGCCCGGCGACGACCTGGTCGCCCAGCGCCTGGTCGGTGCTTTCGGGGCCAGCAAGGCGACGGGTTACGTCGCCGGGGCGACCCTGTTGGCCGCGGCGGTGGGAATCCTCGGCTGGTACCTCGGGCTTGGCACGGCGCTGGCATCGGCTCCCCTGGTATTGCTCGCCGCGGCCTGGGTAGCTGTACCGATGGTGCTGACGCGGCTCCAGCGCGCCTGACCCTGAACCGGTGCCGGGCTAGCGGGCAGGCGTCCCCTCGTCCGTGGGCGAGGCCAGGCCGAGCCGCCGCGGATAAGGCACCCTCACGCTCGGCTCCGGCGAGGCACTGGTTAGGCTGTCGGCCATGCATCAGGCCGCCAAGAACGCCCTCTCCGATATCATCGCCCGCCGCCGCGACGTTCGCGCCGAGTTCACCGGCGACCCCCTCACCGACGAGGAGATCACCGAGCTGCTGGCCGCGGCGCACGCGGCCCCCAGCGTCGGCAACAGCCAGCCGTGGGATTTTGTGGTGGTCCGGGACCGGGCGACGCTGGACTCTTTCGCCGAACACGTCGCGGGCTGCCGCCTGGCCTACGCCGACACGCTGTCTGGGGAGCGGCGGGAACGGTTCAACCCGATCAAGATCGAGGGTATCCGCGAGTCGGGGCTGGGCATCGTGGCGACCTACGATCACACCCGGTTCGGCCCCAACGTGCTGGGGCGGCACACGATCAGCGACGCCGGGGTGTTCTCGGTGGTGTGCGCGATCCAAAACCTGTGGCTGATGGCCACCGCCGGTGGCCTCGGGGTGGGCTGGGTGTCGTTCTACGAGGAGGCTTTCCTGTCCGACTTGCTGGGGCTACCCGACCGGATTCGCCCGGTGGCGTGGCTGTGCGTGGGGCGCGTCAGCAAGCTGCAGGAGGTGCCCGACCTCATCCGGTTCGGCTGGAACGACCGGCTCGCGCTGTCCGACGTGGTGCACTACGACCGCTGGGAGTGACCCGATGGGCGACAGGCAGGCGAAGCTCGTCGTGGGCATCGCGAGTAGCGCGCTGTTCGACCTGACCGAGAGCCAGGCGGTGTTCGAGTCAGAAGGAGTGAAGGCATACCGTGCCTTTCAGCAGGAACGCCTACGCCAGCCACTATCACCGGGCATCGCGTTCCCGTTCGTCCGGCGCCTGCTCAGCCTCAACACTATTCCAGGCGCGCATATCGACGTCATCGTCATGTCGCGGAACAGCCCCGAGACCGGCCTGCGGGTGATGCATTCGATCGCACACCACCGGCTGCCGATCACCCGCGCGGTATTTCGCGAGGGACGCAGTTCGTACGCTTTCATGCCCGCCTTCGGTATGTCCCTTTTCCTGAGCGCCAATGCCGACGACGTCAAACAGGCGGTCGCCGACGGGCTCCCCGCCGGGAGGGTGCTGCGCGGCGGCGTCGGCGAGGACGACGGCGACGAACTGCGCGTGGCCTTCGATTTCGACGGTGTGCTGGCCGACGACTCCTCCGAATCCGTCTACGCCGAACACGGACTGGAGACCTATACCGACCACGAACGACAACACGCGGACGAAGCGCTCCCACCCGGACCGCTAGCCCCGTTCCTGGAAAGCCTCAACCAGATCCAGGAGCTCGAGAACGAACTCGCCGAGGCCGGAGAATATTCGCCCCGGCTACGGGTCTCGCTGGTCACGGCGCGCAGCGCTCCGGCGCACGAGAGGGCCATCAACAGCCTCGCCCAGTGGGGCCTCAGGGTGGACGACGCCTTCTTCCTCGGCGGCCTGGAAAAGGCACCCATCATCAACGAGTTGTCTCCCCACCTATTCTTCGACGACCAGCGGAGACACCTGGACCAGAAAGACCTCACCGCACCCGCCGTCCACATTCCCTTCGGGGTGCGAAACCGGCCCATGAAGCCCGCGGATTAGAGCCACGGAGAGCGCTCCCCACCTGTTCCACAACCGCGCGAGCCGATCGTGTCGGGACGTTGGCCGTCTTCGTCCCCGGTTCGCTCAACCGGGCCGAGCGATCGCCTCAGGACAGTTTCGGCACGAGAACCGGCCACGGACGCTTATGCCACAATGTTGCGCGAGCATACCGACGTAACGAGGGTCTTATGGGGATTGACGGGGTTTCATCGAGCGGTCAGGCTGAAGAAAACGGGCTTGCCAGCCGCGCGCGGCGCCTGTTCAGTTTCCTGGCACAGGTCCAGTCGATCAACTCCTCCCCGGTGCGTTCCTATGTTTCCTATCGCAGCCAGGAACCCGGCGAAGTCATCGTCTTGAACGATCTGCCCGCGCATTCCTCGGTAGACACCGGGCTCGGGCAAGCGGATCAGAACATCCCTCTGCTGTCGGTAGGACGCACGTCGCCGACTGAACCCCCGAGGCCACCGGCACCCGAATGGGTCATGGGCGGCTGGAGTTCTGTCTCGGATTCTCCACAGATCTCCCCGGAGCTCACCGCTGTGTCAGCCGAAAACCACGACGTGCTGGATGAGCGCCGCGCCATTGAGGCACGCTTGCGCGCCTGGCTCGAGGAATGGACCGGCTGGGCAGCCAGCGAAGCAGAAACCAGCGAAGCCCAGGCTCTCTACCAGCGGTGCTTTCGCCTGCACACGTCCATGGAGCAAGCGTCCGACTCGTCTGAACTGGTGCTCGGTGTTGGGCTCTTGACCTGGTCAACCGGAACCCAGACCATCGCGCGGCACGTCTTCACCACACCGGTTGAGACCCAGATCGATGCCCAGTCGGGCAGGATCGATTTTGTGCTCTCGGGTAACGGCCTACGCGAAGAGCTCGACATGCTCGACCCCGAACAGCGGCCCCCGCATCACGTGATACAGGAGCTTCACGAACAGCTCCGGCAATTCGACGGTCACCCGCTCGACGAAGAAGCCGTAACGGGCATCGCCAAAAGCCTGATCCACCGGATCAGCCCCGATGGGGAATACACCACCGGGTACGCTGTGCCGACGCCCAGGGCGCATCCGGTCATCTCGTTCACACCGATGCTGATCCAGCGGCGACGGACTGCCCGGGGCATCGAGAATATTCTGAAAACCATCGCCGAAGAGATTGAACGAACTGGCAAGGTGCCCGCGGGCTTGGTGTCGATCGTCGATCCTGATGCTGCCCCTACGCCGGAGCCACTTACCCGCCCGGGTGCGCTCATCCAGCTGGAAGATAGCATTTTCGCTCCTCTTCCGCTCAACAGCGTCCAGGAACGCATCCTCGAGCGGGTCAACACCAAAACTCAGGTTCTGGTCCAGGGCCCGCCGGGCACGGGGAAAACCCACACCGCCGCCGCTTTGCTGTCTCACCTGCTCGCCCAGGGGCAGCGTGTGCTCGTCACGGCTCAGACCGACCGGGCATTGCAGGAGGTCCGAAACAAACTCCCCGAGTCGATCCGCTCTCTCGCGGTCGCAGTGGTCGGCACCTCCCGGTCGGAGCTGTCCGACCTCAGTCATGCCGTGACCAAGATATCCGAGCGTCAGGAGAACCATGACGCATCCGCGTCCCAGGCCAAGATCGATCGCCTGCTCCGCACCGTCGACGAGCTGCGGGCCGAACGTAAGAAACTCGGCGCCCAGCTCCTCGAGATAAGGGAACGAGAGATTCAGGAACGCAGCCTCTTCGGTTACGAAGGGACGTTATCGGCGATAACCCAGCAATCCATGGACGACCAGCTGCGGTACGCCTGGCTTGAATCCTTCACGCCGAAGGGTGATGCCTGCCCGGTGACCGACCGGGACGCACTCGACTGGCTCTGCTCTATCCGCGACGAGACCTTCCTCCGGGACTCCCGAGAAACCAACCTGCCACCGGGGATAGCCCAGCTTCCCGAACCGGCTGTCTTCCTCAACCTGGTGGACTGCGCGAAACACTCCGGTCAGCAGGCAGACTATTACCAGCAGCAGCGGATGCACCCCGCATTCAGCACCGTTGCCGCGCTCCACCAGGATGTCCGGGCTGAGCTTCACCATCGGCTGGAGTACATCTCCTCCGTGACCGAGCGTCTCGCGTTGCTGCGTGCAGGCTGGGCGCAGGAAGCCCTCGCCGACATTCGGGCGGGAGCCTGGCGAATCTGGGTGGAACGCCGTAATCAGGTCCATACTCAGATCGGCATCATCGAGCAGCATCTCGCCCATATTCCACCCGGGACCAGCGTTGAGTTCTCCGGCGACAGCAACCAGCTTCTGCACCTAGCCGAAACGCTAACTAAGCACATCGCGGCTCACGGGGATCTGAAGCTCTCCGCGGACGGGCAGCCCAAGATCGGCCTCTTCACCCCGGCTGCCATCAAACAGGCTCAGCCCCTGTTCCAGCAAGCACGAGTGAATGGCCGCGCACCGACCACTGTGGGCACCCTGAACGCACTCGTCGCGTATATCCACTGCGGTCGCCTGTTCGACGAAACCGACCGGCTGTGGCCTGCTTCGGCGGAAATCCCTTCGCTGGATTCCTTCCAGATGCGGATCACCTGGCACCGTTCTCAGCTGGATCAGCTCAATCAGCTCATCGATTTTGGTCAGCGCCTCGACGAGTTCAGCGCCTGGTTCGCCCAGCACCACCTGCCTCAGCCCAATTGGTCTGATCTGCCAAACACCCTGGAGCTGGCGGACGTGGTCGCCTGTGCGGAAGCGTCCGAGGCGTACGAACTCGCCACCCGGCCGCTCGCCGAACTGGATTCTTACCTCGCGACCAACATCCGGTTGGCCCCCGCACTACCGGCGATGCAGAACCTCCGGGACGCGGTCAACGAGCTCGACCCGCAGGCATATGCGTCGGCCTTCTCGCGTATCCAGCATCTCAGCAAACTTCGCAGCACGGTGGAGCGCCTTGCCGCGACCGAACAGACGCTGCGGGAACACGCCCCCGGCCTAGTCGAGGCCATCCGGGAATCCAGTTCAGCTGAGGTGTGGGACGAGCGGCTCGGCGGTCTGCGAAGCGCCTGGGCCTGGTGCTGCGTCCGGCGAGAGCTCTCGACGGAGGCCGCCTACCCGATCGATTCCAACCGTATCCAGAGGCAGATCCAGGCGGTGGAGGATCAGCTGAGGAAGATCGCCGCCGAGGTCGCGGCAGAACGCGCGTGGGCGCATGCGGTCGGGTCCGACCGGCTGAGCGGGAGCAAACGCCAGTACCTGGTCCAATACGCCCAGCTCGTCGCCAGGTTAGGCAAGGGCACCGGGAAATACGCCGAGGCCAGACGCCGGGACATCCGCCAGGTCATGGACCGCTGCCGACCGCTGGTGCCGGTCTGGATCATGCCTTTGTACCGCATCGCCGAACAGTTCAAGGTGACTGAGAACATGTTCGATGTGGTCCTGGTCGACGAGGCTTCCCAGGCGGGCATTGAGGCCCTGTTCCTGCAATACCTGGCCAAGCGCATCGTCGTGATTGGCGACGATAAGCAGGTGTCCCCAGCGGCGGTCGGTGTCAACGAGGAAAGCTTATGCCAGCTCGCGAACCGGTACTTCGACCCGGCCGATCCCGCGAAAGCCGTTTGGCAAGACCCGAAGCGCAGCCTGTTCGATGAGGCCAAGGCGCGGTTCGGCGGCCAGCTCACTCTGTCGGAACACCGACGCTGCGTGCCCGAAATCATCGGATTCTGCAACCAGGTTATCTACGAGCCGGAGGGAATCCGTCTCCGCCCGGTTCGCCAATACGGCTCAGACCGGCTCACCCCGATCCACACGGTGTATTGCTCCGACGGGCACGAGTCCGGGAACACCAGCAGCAAGGTCAATAAGGCCGAGGCCGAACGGATCGTGTCCAAGCTGCTGGAATGCTGCGCCGACCCGGCCTATGCGGGTAAGACTTTTGGGGTGATCTCGCTGCTCGGCAGCGCTCAGGCCCGGCATATCGAGAATCTGCTCCTCAACTCCCTGCCACCCGATGAGTGGGCGAAACGGGACTTGCGCTGCGGAGATTCCGCGTCCTTCCAGGGCTCTGAGCGGGACGTGATCTTCCTGTCGATGGTGACTGGCCCGGAGGACGGCGGGTATGTGCGAGGAGCCCGCACCCGCACCGAAGCCATTCAGCGCTTCAACGTCGCCTTTTCCCGCGCAAAAGACCAGGTCTGGCTATTCCACTCCGTCACCCTCAGCCAGTTGCGCAACGAAGAAGACATGCGCCACAAGCTGCTCAGCTACTGCCTACGGCGCGGCGGCGCCACCACCTCCGGGCTGCCCGCTCCGGTGTCGGAACACGACCGTGAGGTCCCCTTCGATTCGCTGTTCGAGCAGCGGGTATTCAACCGCATCCTGGAGCGCGGGTATCTGGTGGAACCCCAGGTCGAGACCAACGGCTATCGAATCGATTTGGTGGTCGTCGGCGGCCACGCACGGCTGGCTGTGGAATGCGACGGCGACCGCTGGCACGGGCCAGAGCATTTCCAGCGGGACCTGGGACGCCAGCGGGATCTGGAA